>CAYUZM010000401.1:0-5768 GCA_964449665.1 uncultured Solibacteraceae bacterium | reverse complement strand
CACGACGAGCCGCCACGCCTCGGCCTTGGCCTCCGGGGTGGGGATCGCGGCGCGTCCGCGTGGGGCGGAGTGGGCGTGGGATCCGACGATGCTGGATGACGTGCCGGCGGCGTTTTTCCCGAGGGAGGGGCGGTTGCTGCGGCGGTTTGCGGGGCGGTGGCCAGCGATGGATGTGAAGGTGGTGGAGATGGGCGGCGCGGCCGTGGATACCGAGGCTTGTGCGGTGCCGGTATATACGGCGGAGGAGTTGGATGAGTTTGAGGAGTTGCTGGAGCGGTCGGCGGCGGGGTTTGCGACTGGGGATGGAAAAATGCTGGCGGGGGTGGCGATGAGGAGTGCGGAGATTCATCAGGGGCATCGGCCGCATGCGGAATGGCGCGCGGTGTGCGAGGGCGCGATGCGGGAGGAGGCATGGGGCGTGGCGGTGGCGCATAGCGGGACGGTGGCGGCCGTGTTGAGCGCGGCGGTGATTGGCGCGAGTACGGCGGCAGTGATGGGCGCGAGTGGGCCGGCGGAACTGAACTCGCCCGTGGCGGTGGGAAAGGAGGCCCGGTGCGATGGCGATTTTGTTAGTGGGCGGCGGTAGCCGGAGCGGGAAGAGCCGCTATGCGTTGGAGATGGCTCGGCGGTATGGGCCGCGGCGCGGGTTTGTGGCGACGGCACAGGCGTTCGATGACGAGATGCGCGCGCGTATTGACCGGCATCGCGAGGAGCGCGGGGGGGAGTTCACGACGATTGAGGAGCCGTTCGATTTGGTGGAGGCGGTGCGCGGGGCGGTGGGGCGGTTCGATGTGTTGGTGGTGGATTGCCTGACGTTGTGGTTGAGTAACGTGATGCTGGCGGAGCGTGCGGTGGAGGGCGAGGCGATGCTGGATGCGATTGCGGCTTCTCCGTTGCCGTGTGTGTTGGTGACAAACGAGGTGGGTTGCGGGATTGTACCGGAGAATGCACTGGCGCGGAGGTTTCGCGATGAGGCGGGGACGTTGAACCGGCAGGCGGCGGAGCGGGCGGTGGAGGCGTACTGGATGATTTTTGGCGTTCCTCTGCGATTGAAGTAGCGATGCGACTGGCGCTGCAATTTTTGACGATTCTTCCCGTGCCCGCGCCGGCGATGGCGCCGGGCCGCGCGGCTTGGGCGTTTGCCGTGGTGGGGGCCCTGTTGGGGTTGTGCGCGGCGGCGGTGTGGGAGATGAAGTTTGGTCCTTTGTTGATCGTGATAGGGCTGGCGATTGTGACAGGCGGATTGCATGAGGACGGGCTGGCCGATGTATGCGATGCGGTTCGCGCGCATCGGTCGCGAGAGAAGATGCTGGAGATTTTGAAAGACAGCCGGATTGGGGCGCACGGGGCGCTGGCGTTGATCGCTTCGTTCGCATTCCGTTGGCAGGCGTTGGCGGCGTTGCAGGGCGATGCCTGGATGCGGTTGCCTGCGGTGTTTGGCATTTCACGCGCGGCAATGGTGGTGATGGCGGGTACGACGGCGCCGGTTGGGTCGGGACTGGGGCGGGCGTTTGGCGAGAGCCTTCCGCGCGGCGCGGTGGCGGTGGCGTTGGCACAGTGCGTGTTGCTGGCCGCGTTGGCGAGCAGGCCGATTGGGTTGTTGGCGCCGCTGGCCTGCTGTGGCGTAGGCGCGGCGGTGTTGGCAGCGAACGCGGTGGCGCTGATCTTGCTGCGTTGGTGGTTTCGCGTGCGGTTAGGCGGCGTGACGGGCGATTGTTTGGGGTGTATGTGCCAGGTGTCGGAGGCGGTTTCATTGGCGGTGTTGGCGTGCCTGTGATCTATTTGATCCGCCATGCGAGGCCGGTGCATAGCGGGGTGTTGCTGGGGAGTATGGATTCACCTTTGGCGGCGGACGACGTGGCGGCTAGCGAACTTGAAGCCGAGCGTGTGTGGACGAGCCCGCTGCAACGGGCGCGGCGGACGGCGGAGCTGATGTTTCCGGGCCGGGAGTTGGTGGTTGTGCCGGCGTTGGCGGAACGGGGATTGGGTGCGTGGGAGGGGATGAGTTGGGCGGAGGTGAAAGAGAGCCGACCGACGGAGGCCGCTCTCGCGTTGGAGGATTGGTTTGGGTTCACACCGCAAGGGGGCGAGCCTTGGGGCGAGTTTGTGGAACGGGTGAGAACGGTGTGGTTGAGTTTGCCTCGCGAGGGGGCGACGGCGATTGTGGCGCATGCGGGGGTGAACTCGGTGCTGCACGGGTTGGCAACGGGAGCGGGTATGTCGGGGTTTCAACAAGTCTATGGCGAGGTGGTGGAAATTGTCATTCCGGATTGAGATTCCGACGGTAGAGAATGCTGAGTTGGAGGCGGCAGTGGCGGCGCGTTGGAATTCGTTGACGAAGCCGCCGGGGAGTTTGGGGCGGTTGGAATCGCTGGTGACGCACCTGGCGTTAATGCAGAACACGGTGAGGCCGGTGGTTACGCGCAAGCTGATGGTGATTTGTTGCGCCGATCATGGCGTGACGGCGGAGGGCGTGAGTGCGTATCCGCGCGAGGTGACGGCGCAGATGGTTCTGAATTTCTTGCGAGGCGGGGCGGCGATCAATGTGTTGTGTGGGCAGTTTGAGATCACGCCGATGGTTGTGGATGCGGGGGTGGATGGCGATCCAGTGCAGGGCCTGGTGGATTGCCGAATTGGGCGGGGGACGGCGAACTTTGTGCAGGGGCCGGCGATGACGGGCGCGGAGGTGGAGCGGGCGTTGGACAATGGCGCGCGGCTGGCGAGAGAGGCGCGAGATCGATACGATGTGGCGGCGGTGGGGGAGATGGGCATTGGGAACACGACGGCGGCGAGCGCGCTGTTGTGCGCGTATGCGGGAGTCGATCCGGTGCATGCGGTGGGCCCTGGAACGGGAGTGAGCGCAGAGGGCGTGGCACGGAAGGCGAACGTGATTGGGCGGGCGATGGCGCGGCATCGGGAGGTGATTGCAGCTCGGGATGCGGTGGGCGTACTTGCGGCGGTGGGCGGATTTGAGATCGCGACAATCGCGGGCTTTTTGCTGGGCGCGGCGTCGGAGCGGTTGCCGGTTGTGATTGACGGGTTCATTTCGTCGGCGGCAGCGATGGCGGCGCACGCGATCGACCCGAAGGTGCTCCCGTATTTGGTCTTCTCGCACCTCTCGTCGGAGACGCCCCACCGGAGGTTGCTCGCATGGCTGGGGGTGCAGCCGTTGCTCGACCTGGAGTTGAGGTTGGGCGAAGGTTCGGGGGCGGCGTTGGCGATGCCGGTACTCGATGCCGCAATTGCGCTATATTCGCGGATGGCAACGTTCGCTGAAGCAGGTGTGGCGGAGGCGTGATCCGCCGGCGATACAGGGACCATCAAAAGGAGAATTGCACTATGACCTCACGACGCCAGTTTTTCGCCGTTAACGCTGGAGCCTTGCTTGCGAGCACGGTGGCGCGCGCCGATACGAAGACGTATCCGTATGGCGAGTTCGAGCAGAAGATCGCAAAGAAAGACTTTCGCGGGATGACGAAAGACGTGCTTCCGACGCCGTGCATGGTGGTGGACATCGATCTCTTCGAAAAGAACCTGAAGACGATGGCGGACTCGGCGAAGGCGTCGCCGATCTACTTGCGGCCGCACGTGAAGGTGCACAAGAGCGTGGACGTCGCCAAGCGGCAGCAGGCGTTGGGGGCGATCGGCATCACGGCGGCGACGATTGCCGAGAGCGAGCTGATGTCGGCCGGCGGCATTAAGGGTGTGTTGTGGACGAAGCAGCCGGCGAGCCGCAACAACCTGATCCGCGCGATTGCGTTGTCGAAGAAAGATCCGACGTTCATGTTCGTGGTGGACGACCCGAAGGTGGCCGATGAAGTGGAAGAGGCGGCGGGCGCGGCGAAGGTAAAGTGCCGCGTGGCGGCTTCGGTATTCGCGGGGCTGACGCGGCAGGGCATTGCGAATGGGAAGCCGGCGCTCGCGTTGGCGCAGAAGCTTCATTCGTCGAAGAACATTACGTTCGAGGGCTTCATGGCGTATTCCGGCGGGGCTTCGCACACGAAGGGCTTTGCGGCGCGAAAGAAGAAGACGGCCGAGGACCTGGCTGGCGTGCAGGAGACGGTGGCGCTCTCGAAGAAGGCCGGATTGCCGGTGAACATCGTAAGCGGCGGGTCGACGGGCACGTACAACATGGACCATGAATATGGGCTGACCGAGCTTGAGTGCGGTTCGTACGTGTTCATGGATTCGATCTATAAGAAAGTCGGCGGCAAGAGCGACGACAGCGTCTATACGGATTTTGAGAGTTCTTTGTCCGTTTTGACGACAGTGGACAGCAAGCGGCACGCCGGGCAGGTGACCATCGACTATGGCAACAAGGCGATGTTGCGGCCGACGGACCAGGTGAAGGGTATGTCGTGGATGCAAGTGGAGCCGCAGGGCGCCGAGTACGGCATTCTGCGGTGGAAGGACGGCGGCGGCGAACTGAGGGTCGGCGACCGCGTGGAGATCTACTGCAGCAATCTGGACATGAGCACGAACTGCTACGACCGATATTACATCGCCAAGGGCAACGACATCGTTGACGTGTGGCCGATCATGGGGCGCAGCGGCGCGGCTCAGCGGTAAAGAACGATCAATTCGTAGTCATCGAGATGCGGCACCGTGAACTCCACGGTGTCGCTGACGCGCGTCAACGGGATGGACCGGCCGGAGCGGATGGAGCGGGCGCGCGTGAAGTTGCCGTGGAGGTTCACGCGGATGGTGCTCATGGGGACGGGCGGGAAGTAGCCGGTTTGCGAGTGGCCGCTGAGGTTGATGAGGTGCAGGAGCGTGCGTCCCTTTTCCTTTTGCTCCATGAGTGACATTTCGACGAGTGGGTGGGCGTTGGTTTCGAGCTTCCGGCGCGGGTGCAGAGAGCGAACGAGGTCGTGGAAGAGTCCCGCGTGGGCGGGGAGACTGAGGCGGTAGTACATGGCGGCGAGGTTCCAGGGGAGCCATGTGACGGTTCCCTTCCCTACTTCTCGTGTGACGATGGCGGGCGTGTCGGTGTCCTTCATGTCGATGTGGACGAATTCGGGCGGGCCGAACATGGAGGGCGGAATGAGCGTGAGGGGCGCGGGGCTGGGCGCGGCGACCTCCGTGAAGGGGCCGGGGAGCATGAGGAGATCAGTGCTTCGAAGGGCTTCGAATTTCACACGGTCGCGGATGCGAATATAGCCTCGGAGGTCGGGCGTGGTGCGGACGACGGGCGCGACTTCGAACTCAGGCGGGGCGGCACTCATGATAAGTACTATGCCTCCGGAGGCGGCGTACTGGTGCAGTTCCCGGGGGGCCCAATCGGTGGCGATGACCAGATCGAAAGCGCGCTTGCCGAGCCAGTCCATGTTGTCGGAGACGGCGAAGGGGATGTGGCCTTCGCTCAATAAGCGGAAAGCTCCGCGATAGGACTCTTCGTTGTAGGTGCGGCCGGTGTTGGCGGGCGCGCCGAGAAGCAGCACGCGGGCGGCACTGGTTTGTCCAACGTAGTATTGCTCGTCGTCGGCGACGCGTTGAAAGATGGGCTTGACGGCTTCGAGGGCCTGGCGGTCCTGGAGGTCGAGCGTTCCGTTGACTTCGAAGGTGAGAGCGCCGCCGTGGGCAATGTTCTGCCAGGAGCGGAGGGCGATTTCGCCGGCGGGGACGGTTGCGAAGCGCCACCAGAAGTCGACGAACTGCATGTTGAGATTCACCGCCATTTTGTTGGGCTGGCTGTTGCGTGCGCGGTTGACGCGATCGCTTGCGGAATACGGCCAGAGGGGCAAGGGTCGGGCAAGGGCGGTGTTCGA
>CAYUZM010000400.1:0-5785 GCA_964449665.1 uncultured Solibacteraceae bacterium | reverse complement strand
TTTCCTGCGGCCCATAAGCGCCGTCAACGCGCAAATCCTCGAGCAAACGAAATTGAACGTCGAATATCAAGTGAAGGCGGAGCCCCCGGCTCCCTCCCCGTCTCCGGCAGCGACTCCCGCCGCCAAGCCCGCTCCGACGGAGGTCGCCGATGCTCGCTAACTTCACGCCTCCCACGACGAGCGAATACATCCGGGTGCTGCCGGAGATTCTGCTGACGGTCGGTGGAACGGTCCTCATGATCGCCGAAGGTCTGGCCGGGGAACGCCATCGCCGCGGCCTTGCGCCGATGGCCCTGGCTTTCATCCTGCTCGCATTCGGCGGCGCGGTCGTCGCCGGCATGGACCCAGGCGCGGCCTTCAACAACATGCTCACGGTGGACGGCTACGCCACCTTCTTCCGCCTGCTGGTGCTCATTGTCGGCGCGCTCAGCGTGCTCATGTCGTCGAGCTACCTGACGCGCGAAAACGCCGACTCGGCCGACTACTACGCGCTCATCCTCTTCTCGCTCTGCGGCCAATCCGTCCTCGCGGCCGCGAACGAATTGATCATGGTTTTCATTGGCCTGGAAATCAGTTCCATCGCCACCTACGTGCTTGCCGGCTACCTGCGCAACGACAAACGCAACAACGAAGCCGCCCTCAAATACTTCCTGCTCGGCTCCTTCGCCACGGCGTTTCTGCTGTATGGCGTCGGCTGGATTTACGGCGTCACCGGCACCACGAACCTGCAGGAGATCCACCGTTTCCTCACGAGCCCGGAAAGCGTCTATTCGCCGCTGTTGGTCAGCGCCTGCGCCGCCATGCTGTTCGTCGGCTTCGCCTTCAAGGTTTCCGCCGCGCCCTTCCAAAGCTGGGCGCCCGACGTCTACCAGGGCGCGCCCGCGCCGGTGAGCGCCTTCATGAGCGCCGCTCCCAAAGCCGCCGCCTTCGCCGTCTTCCTGCGCGTCTACTCCATCGCCTTCAGCGGACTCACCGAACGCTGGCAGCCGATCCTCTGGATTTCGGCGCTCGCCACGATGGTCATCGGCAACTTCGCCGCCCTACGCCAGAACAACATCAAGCGCATGCTCGCTTACTCGTCGATCGCGCACGCGGGCTACGTCATGGTCGCCGTCGTGGCGCACTCGGAAACGGGCATTGCCGCGGCGATGTTCTACCTTGCCTCATACGCCTTCATGAACGTCGGCGCCTTCGCCATCGTCACCCACTACGTCGGCAAGGGCGAACGGTTCGTCGGCATCGACGACATGGCTGGCTTCGCGCGCCGCCAGCCGCTCACCGCCGCCGTCTTCACATGGTTCCTGCTTTCGCTCATCGGCGTGCCGCTCACCGGCGGCTTCTTCGGCAAGTTCTACGTCTTCAAGTCGGCCATCGATTCAAACCTCATCTGGCTCACCGTGCTCGGCCTGCTCAACAGCGCCGTGGCCGCTTATTACTACCTGCGCATCATCGTCGTGATGTACTTCCACGAACCGGGCGAAGTAGCGGACACGACGCCCACCATTCCCGGCGGCGTTCGCCTTGCCTTGATCGGCTCGGCCATCGGCGTGTTCGTCCTGGGCGTCTTCCCGTCGCTCGTGCTCGACTACGCCACGCGCAGCGCGATTCTGGCGCGATAGCCATGCCCAAGGCGACCCGTGCGCCCTTGGTGTTCCTGCACGGATGGTGCGGAACGCCCGCCATCTGGTCACCCATTCCAGACGCCTTCACGGCGGACACCGAAGTTCTCGTGCCCCAGCTTCCCCATGACGGCTCGCTGCCCGCGATTCCCGAAGGCTGCGTCCTGGTCGGCCACAGCATGGGCGCCACGCTTGCCCGCCGTCTGTTGCGCCATCGCGCCGCATCCATCGCCGCCGCGGTCTTCATCGACGGCCATCTCCCCAAATATCCGCCCGATCCCGCCCGCCGCGAGCCATTCCTGCAACCCTTCCGCGACAACTACGCCCCTGCCGCCAGCGCCTACATCGACACGCTCACCGGCCCCGCTACACCCGCAAGCATCAAAGAAAGCGTCCTCGCGCAACCGGCCACGGCGGGCCTGCGCGCGCTGGAATCGCTCAACGATCCGGATGTCTGTGCATGGTTGGGAACCGAAGAAGATCGCGTGAAGGTGCCGGTCTTCGCGTTGTGGGCTTCGCCTACGCCCATGGCGCGCGTGGGTGACGACCACGAGGCATGGATGCGCCAGTGGTGCGCGAACCTGCGTTACGAGTGCTGGCCCGGCGCCAGCCACTTCCTGCACCTCGAGCAACCGGCGCGCTTCATTGCAGCGCTCCGCCAATTCCTCGAAGTGTCCGGCCTCTAACCTAAGAGATCGATCGTCCGCTCCGTTAGCTCGTCCTCGGTGGAAATCAACTTGAGATTCGCCTCGTAGCTGTGGCGCGCTTCGAGCAACGCCACCATCGAATCGCTCAAGCTCACCTCATCGGCGCCGCCCAGTTCCGGCGCCCCGGCCGAGAGCGGCAGGCGCGCTAACTCCTTCGCCGTTCTCTCCAGCTTCTCTTCGGCTCTCTTGAGGCCATCCAGCCCAATTGGGGTCAGGTTCATCGACACTGATTCCTCTGTCACCCTTATCGGCAATCGCGGCGAGCACTTGAGCGGAAATTAATCTCTCCTCATTGCTACACTGAAGCAGATGAAGCTGTCCACCCTCTCCAGACGCGCGCTCCCCGCCGTGGCCTTCGCCCTGCTTCTCGCCGCCTGTGGCAGCGCCCCCAAACCTGCCGCGAAAAAGGAGGCCCCCAAAGCTCCCGAACCCGTCACCGGATTGAAAGCCTTCTTCCAGATGTACAGCGCCGCCCGCCCCTGGGCCGCCGACCTCACGCCCATCTCCTGCCAGAGCTACGAGCTGAAGGAAGTCCCCTACGGCGACGGCAAGTACCCCGTCTGGCGCTGCACGTTCATCTCGGAATCCAAGCGCCTGATGAAGACCTACACCTACGCCGCGGTCGACGCCGACGGCGGGATCAACAAAGGCATCTACGGCAATAACGAGGAAAACTACTCGGGCCCGCGCGGAACCAATTCACCGTTCCCCATGCAGGCGCTCAAGAAGGACACCGACGAAGTTCTGAAGACGGCCATGGCCACCAAAGACGCCACCGAATACACGAAGAAGAACCCGGACAAGCCCATCTTCTTCCTGCTCGAGAAAACCAAGGAACTGCAGAACCCCGCCTGGCGCGTCGTTTGGGGCAGCACCATCTCCACCAGCAACTTCTCCATCTACGTCGACGCCTCCACGGGCGACTACGTCAAGACGATGCGTTAGTGCCTTTCGCCCGCTAAGAGCGTTTGCTCCGCGCCCGCGCCGTCTTCACCGGCTTCGGCTCCACCGGGCGCTGCACGGTCAGCTCGGTCATGCGCAACACCGGAACCAACGTGTTGCTCGGCTCCGGTTCCACGGGCTGCACGCGATGCGCCAGCTCGCGATTCAATGTCGAGATGAACTCTTCCATCTGGCGCTGCATCGTCTCCATGCGCGCGCGCATATTGAGAATGATCTCCACGCCCGCCAGGTTCACGCCCAGATCGCGCGTCAGCTTGAGAATGATCTCCAGCCGCTCCAGATCTTCATCGGTGTACAGCCGCGTGTTGCCGTCGCTGCGCGAAGGCTTCAACAGCCCCTCGCGCTCATACAGGCGCAACGTCTGCGGATGAATGCCGTACTGCTCGGCCACGGCCGAGATCATATAGGCGGCTTTGCTGCGCGATCGCTTCATTCGGGGGCCAACCTATATCTTCGCCCACAATTCGGCGCGCGGGTCTTCCTCGTGCAATTGCGCCAGTTCGCGTAGAATTTCGCGCGTGCGCTCGTCCTGCGCCTTCGGCGCCTGCACGCTCACTGCGATGATCTGATCGCCGCGCTTGCCCTTGCGTGCGTTGTTCACGCCCTTCTCGCGCAGCCGGAACTTCTGCCCGTTCTGCGTGCCCTGCGGAATCTTCAGCAGCGCCCGCCCGTCGATAGTAGGCACTTCAATCTTCGTGCCCAGCGCCGCCTCCCATACTGTCACGGGAACTTCAATCTTGATGTCGTCGCCTTCGCGTTCAAAGAAGGCGTGCGGCTCCACGCGCACCGTAATGTAGAGGTCGCCGGCCGGCGCGCCCATCGTGCCCGCGTTGCCCTTGCCCGCCACGCGCAGCCGGTCCCCGTTCTGCACGCCGGCCGTAATCCGCCTGTCCACCGGTTGCTGCGAGGCCTCGCGCCCGCCGCCATGGCAGTTGTGGCATACATTGCGCAGCCGGCCCGTTCCGTCACAACGCGGGCAGCTCAGGTTGAACTTCATCGCCCCGGCCTGCTGCGTCACCGTACCGCTTCCGTTGCAGCCCGGGCACACCACGTTGTACCCGCCCGCATGTCCGCTGCCCCGGCAGGCCATGCACTGCTCCTGCCGCGTAATGTTCAGCTTCGCCTGCGTGCCCTTCATGCTGCGCCAGAAGTCGATGCTCAAGGTGTACTCGAGATCGGCCCCCTTCTCCGGCTGCTTCTGCGTCTTGCGGTTGCCGCCGAAGAACTGGCTGAAGATGTCGCTGAACTTGCCGCCGCCTTCGTGGCCGAAATCCTCGGGCCGCGCTCCGGGCCGCGCCCCGCCACCGGCGTTGGTGAACATGTCGGTGAAGTCGAAGCCGCCGAAGCCAAACCCCGCTCCCGGACCCTGCGCGCCGCCACCGGCGTTCGGGAATCCCGACTCCGAGTAGAAGCCGAACTGGTCGTACATCTGGCGCTTCTTCGGATCGCTCAGAACGTCGTAGGCTTCCTGCACGTCCTTGAAGCGGTCTTCGGCCGCCTTGTCGCCAGGGTTCAGGTCCGGATGATGTTTTCGCGCAAGTCTCCGGTACGACTTGCGCACCTCGTCTTCCGAGGCTCCCCGCTTCAGCCCAAGCGTTTCGTAGTATTCGTGTTTCGGTTTCATGGTAAGCGCCGGAGAGAATGCCGCACTCTCTCCGGCCCTCCCTTAGGAACGATTACTTCTTGTCTTCCACGTCGACGAACTCGGCGTCCACGACGTTGTCGGCCGGCTTACTGCCGCCCGGTTCGGCTCCCGGCGCGCCCGCACCCGGTGCGCCCGCACCCGGCCCGCCATCCCCGCTCGGCGGCGCGGCGGCCTTATACATCGCTTCGGCCAGTTTGTGCGAACTCTGCGTCAACTTATCCATGGCGGCCTGCATCTTTTCCTTGCCGCCCTCTTCGATCGCCTTTTTGGTCTCGGCCACGGCCGCTTCCACCGACGCGGCTTCGGCCTCGCCGATCTTCTCGCGGTGTTCGCGCAGCATCTTCTCGACGTTGTACACCATCGAATCGGCCTGGTTGCGCAGTTCGATCTCTTCCTTCCGCGTGCGGTCGTCGGCCGAGTGCGATTCGGCGTCGCGCGCCATCTTCTCCACCTCGTCCTTGCTCAAGCCCGAGCTTGACGTGATGGTGATCTTCTGCTCGTTGTTGGTCGCCCGGTCCTTCGCGCTCACGTTCAGAATGCCGTTGGCGTCGATGTCGAACGTCACCTCCACCTGCGGCACGCCGCGCGGCGCCGGCGGAATGCCGACCAACTGGAACACGCCCAGCAGCCGGTTGTCCCGCGCCATCGCGCGTTCGCCCTGGTAGACCTTGATCTCCACCGACGTCTGGTTATCGGCCGCCGTCGAGAAGACCCCGCCCTTGCGCGTCCGAATTTTCCTGTTTCCCCCCAACAGCCTGGTGAACACCGCCCCCAGCCTCCCGACGCCCCGCAGAAACGGGGGCCACTCCGCACCCACGCCCGCCCTTCCCCCCCCCCCCCGCCCCCCCCCC
>CAYUZM010000399.1:0-5817 GCA_964449665.1 uncultured Solibacteraceae bacterium | reverse complement strand
ACAAGGACGAGGAGGTGTACACCGACTCCGTCGCCTACCAGGACCTCTTCGGCGAGGGCTCCGAGGATGGCATCGCGGACGTCGGCGACTTCGTCCATGCGTTCGCGGATGGCTTGGAGGCGGGCGGCGCGGGAGGTTTCGATGCCTGCGCGCAGGGACGGGACGAGAGCAAGCGAGCGGCCGAGGGAGAGCATTTCGCGCGGTCCGGCGGTGCCGAGCGTCACCTTGGCAAGGAGGCGTTCGAGGTCGAGGACGGAGGTGAGCGTCTTGCGGAGTTCGCCACGAAGGATGGTAGCGCCGATCAGTTCTTCGACGGCGTCGAGGCGGGCTTCGATTTCGTCGCGCTGGATGGAGGGGCGGAGGAGGCGTTGGCGCAGCAGGCGTGCGCCCATGCCGGTGGCGGTTTGATCGACGGCGCTGAGGAGCGTGACTTCGCGCGATTCGCCGGCGAAGAGGGGCTCGACGAGTTCGAGGTTGCGCACGGTGACGGCGTCGAGCATCATTGACTCGGCGCGTTCGAAGAAGGAGGGGCGGTCGAGGTGATCGAGCGCGGTGCGCTGAGTTTCGCGGAGGTAGTGGAGCACAGCTCCGGCGGCGCGGACGGCGAGGAGGCGGCCGGCGAGTCCGCAGCCATCGAGCGAGAGAAGGCGGAAGTGGTCTTTGAGGGCGCGTTCGTTGTTGTCGAAGTCGAAGGTCCAGGATTCCTGCAGGGTGTGGACGCCGGGCATATTAGGGTCGGCGGCGGCGAGCAGGACTTCACGTGCGTTGAGGCTTTCGAGGAAGGGGGCGGCATCGGCGCGGGGCATTTCGGTGGCGCGGAATTCGCCGGTGGAGATGTCGACGTAGGCGACGCCGGTTTGCTCGCGATCGATGCAAACGGCAGCGAGGTAGTTGTTCTCGCGGGTGCGAAGGACGTTGTCAGCAGTGGCGGTTCCGGGCGTGACGATGCGGGAGATGTCGCGGCGGACGAGCCCCTTGGCGGCCTTGGGGTCCTCCATTTGATCGCAGAGGGCGACGCGGTAGCCCTTCTGCACGAGGCGCGCGATGTAGTTGTCGGCGGAGTGGCGCGGGACGCCGCACATGGGGACGGGTTCGCCCTTCTCCTTATTGCGGGAGGTGAGCGTGATTTCGAGGGCCTGGGCGGCGGTGACGGCGTCTTCGTAGAAGAGTTCGTAGAAGTCGCCCAGATGGAACATGAGCAGCGCGCCGGGGACCTGCTGTTTGAGGGCGTGGTATTGCCGCATGAGCGGCGTAGTGGGCGAATCGGACACTAGGCGTACAGGCCCCGTAGCTTGATGGCGAAGGAGACGCGGTCGAGCGCGAGCATGTAGGCGGCGATGCGGTTGTGGACGTTGTGGGCGGCTCCGTACTTGGTGACGGCGCTAAAGCCTTCGACCATCAGTTCGGTGAGGCGCTCGTTGACCAACTGCTCGTTCCAGAAGTAGCCCTGGCGGTCTTGCACCCATTCGAAGTAGGAGACGGTGACGCCGCCGGCGTTGGCGAGGATGTCGGGGATGACGAAGACGTCTTTCTGGCGGAGGATTTCGTCGGCGGGGGCGGTGGTGGGTCCGTTTGCGCCTTCGACGAGAATTTTGCAGTTGAGCTTGGGCGCGGTGCGGGAGGTGATGACGTTTTCTTTGGCGGCGGGGAGGAGGATGTCGCACTCGAGGAAGAGCGCTTCGCTTTTGTCGACGTTTTCGCCGCCGGGGAAGTCGACGATGGAGCCGGTTTCCTTGCGGTGTTCGGCGAGGGCGTCGATATCGATGCCGTTCGAGTTGTAGACGGCGCCATCGTATTCAATGATGCAGACGATGCGGAAGCCGGCGCGGGCCATGAGCATAGCGGCCATGCCGCCGACGTTGCCGAAGCCTTGAATGACGACGCGGGTGTCTTCGGGCCTTTTGCCGAAGAGCTTCATGGCTTCGAGGGCGACGATCATGCAGCCGCGGCCGGTGGCTTCGCGGCGTCCGCGGGAGCCGCCGAGGTCGAGCGGTTTGCCGGTGACGACGGCCGTGGTGGTTTGGCGGGCGTGCATGGAGTAGGTGTCCATCATCCAGGCCATCACCTGCTCGTTGGTGTTCATGTCGGGCGCGGGGATGTCCTTTTCGGGCCCGATGAATTCGAAGATATCGGCGGTGTAGCGGCGGGTGATGCGTTCGAGCTCGAACTGGCTGAGCACAGCCGGATTGCAGATGACGCCACCTTTGCCGCCGCCGAAGGGGATGTTGGCGACGGCGCACTTCCAGGTCATCCAGGAGGCTAGGGCGCGGACCTCTTCGAGCGTGACATCGGGGGCGTAGCGGAGGCCGCCCTTGGCCGGGCCGCGGGCGATGGAGTGTTGGACGCGGTAGCCGGTGAAGACTTCGATGCGGCCGTCGTCGAGCATGACGGGGATGTAGACGGTGATTTCGCGCGACGGCGTGCGGAGGACCTTTTGCAGGCCTTCGTCCATGCCCAACTGCGCGGCGGCAATGTTGAAGCGGGCCTCGGCGGCGAGCCAGGGGTTGAGTTCCTGTTCCCAGGCGTGGTCTTCGGCGGAGAGGGCGTCGCGGTCAGCCGCGTCAGTGGAAGCCGGATAGACGGTGGACATATGAGGAAGAGTGGTTACTCCGCCCTTATTATGGCATCGGGGGGGGGATGGGGGCGGTGCGCGGGCGGAGCGCTACTGCTTGACGACGCTCAAACCGGGGACTCGCTCGAAGTGGCGCACATTGGCGGTGACGACGCCGAAGCCGAGTTGGAGGGCGGTTGCGGCAATGAGAAGGTCTTCGAAGGCTATATTGATCCATTCGGCGGCGTTGGCGCCTTCGATGCGGCCGGCGAGGCGCGCGGTTTCGAGAGTGATGGGGTGCACGGGCACGTCGCGGATCAACTCGTCGACAAAGGCTTGGCACCGCTGGCGGCGTTCGTCCGTTCCGGCTAGCTGGATTCCGTGCGTGAGTTCTACGACGGTGACGACGGATAGGCCGACCTCTGTTTCTCCGAAGTCCGATTTGAATTGCTCCAGTATGCGGCGGACGGTGTGGTGTTGACGCTCGGCGGCGATGACGACGGTGGGATCGAGGATCAGCCCCACGATGGCGGGTTCCACGGCTTGCGGTTGCGGACGATCTCTTCGACGTCGGCGGCGAAATCGGGATCGAGTACGGGTCCGGCACCCGTTTCGTTCTCGTGGGCTTCGGCGAGAGCGATGCAATCGGAGATCGTGCGGCGAACTGGGGCGGCGCGGATAACGGCCAGCGGTTGGGCATCGCGTTCGATCACGACTTCAGCGCCGGCCTGCACATGCCGCAGGATATCGGCGAGATCGCGCACGGCGTCGGCTTCGGAGACGTGCAGAACGCGCGGTTCCATAGTTGCGATGATAGCGTTTCTCAAGCGCTGGCGTTTGTCTCAACCAATGATCTCAGGATGCAAGCGACGGTCTCCGCTTCACTTGCTTCATACCGCCGTTGATCGACGTTGTAGGTCGCATACACAAGCAGTCGCCCCGACCAAAGCCACCACTCCCGCCAGAAAGTGCCGTCGCTCAGGTCACTCGCAGTGAACCCGCTAAAGAAGTCGAATTCGGCGAGCGTGAGTTGAAATTCTCGCGCGCAGTTCCGTTGGGCGAAATCCAGAACATCCTGATCGGTGACAATCCCAATGTCTCTGCGTGCGGAACTGACATGAAGTATCCCTATGGGGGAATCTCCATTCCAAAATCCGGCGCACTCCGAGTCAACGCGTCCCCGCCAGTGTGAGGGTAAGCTAACCGAGCACCACGTGCTTCTGAATTTCATTGGGATGCATTTCTAGCCTAAGCCGGGTGGCTGCTGATCCCGAGGTGCTGGGGCTGCGGGATTCCGGGACGAGCGGCCACCGTCGGAGGTGACGTGGTAGCGGGAGCAATCTGAAGCGAAAAATCACCGAAGACAATTGCGCAACGGAAAGTAGCTACGGGCGGGGCCAACACTATATATAGGGCTACGCTAATTGATGCCCGCGATTAGGGGGGATGGGCGCGAAAAACGACCGTCAGACAAACGTATACCGCTTCCATTTCTAGAATTTAGCTTGCTCTAGTGCGGGGATTGGTTGTAGATTTGTTCAGTGGCCTAAGGTGGTGTCCCCATCCCGGCCAGTGGTTGAAATGCCCGAAACTACACAATCTGGAGCCCCACGGCAGGCGGACATCCCGCCTATGTACGCCGAGGACTCGTCGGTGGACGAGAAGGGGCGCCTGAAGATGCCGGTGGCGTTCCAGCGGTATTTGGGCGCGGGCGATGGGGCTACGTTCATGGCCACGACGTACGATCTCAAGACGGCAATAGTATATACCAGCGAAGACTTTTTGGAGTTCAGAAAAGACGTCAAGATGCAGCTCGGCCCGGCGAAGGCCGAACCCATCCTTTACATGATGGAGCGGTTTGGCGGGACGTCGAAGCTCGATGGCGACGGACGGCTTTCGCTGCCCGGGGCGCTCAAGGAACAGCTTGGCTTGAACAAGCGCCAGAAGGTGTATTTGCGCTTCCGCAACCGGCGCATCGAGATTCTGCGCGAGGAAGACTACGACCGCGAGTTCCAGGTGCACAAGGTCAACCTGGACGATGCCGTGAATTTGCTGAAGGGGACGGGGCTTTGATGCGCGGCCATGGAACACTACCCCGTCATGCTGCCGGAGTCGCTCGAGTGGCTGGACGTGCGTTCGGAGGGTACGTACCTGGACGCGACGGCGGGGATGGGCAACCATTCGCGGGCGATCGCGGCGCGGCTCACGGCGGGCAAGCTGATCATGCACGACCGGGACGGCGAATCGCTCGAACGGGCGAAGGCGTTCACGGCGGAGTATGCCGCGCGGATTGTGGCGGTGCGCGGGCGGTTTTCGACGCTGCGCGAGACGCTGGACGGGCTGGGCATTGCGAAGCTGGACGGGCTGCTGGCAGACCTTGGGGTCTCGCGGCCTCAGTTGACGGAAGCCGGACGCGGGTTCTCGTTTCAGCATGCGGGTCCGATCGACATGCGCATGTCGCGCGAGGAGGCGGTAGAGACCGCCGCCGACCTTTTGAATTTCAGTTCCGAACAAGAACTTGCCCGGATCATTGCGGATTTGGGCGAAGAAAGGAGATTTGCGAAGAAAATTTCCAGAGCCCTCGTTCGCGCCCGGCCGCTTCACACAACGGACCAATTGGCTCGCGCGGTGGAGTCGGCCGTGCCGCGGACAGGCCGGATGCATCCGGCCACGCAGGTGTTCATGGCGTTGCGGCTGGCGGTGAATTCGGAACTGGAAGAGGTAGAGGCGTTGATGCGCCTGCTGCCGGATTTGGTGGCGCCGGGAGGTCGGGTGGTGGTGATCAGCTTCCACTCGCTGGAAGACCGGCTGGTGAAACAAGGATTTCAAGCGATGGCGCGCGCTGACCGCGCCCGGATCCTGACGAGGCACGTCGTCAGGCCGTCCGAGGAAGAAGTAAGGGTGAACGCGGCATCGAGATCGGCTAAGCTGCGGGCCCTGGAAATGCTGTAAGGGGAGAGAATTATGGCGACGCTTGCGGGATGGATGGAAGACAACGAGGCGAACCTGCCCGTTCGGTTGGGTGAATACGACCGGCAGGACTCCTTTGTGCGCGCGCTACCGAACGAGGACGTGTGTTTGTGGATCAAGACGATCGACAACTCACGCGTCGTGCGGCATGCCGACCCGAAGGTGCGCAACGCCTGCGGGCGCTTCATCGGCATCGCCTCGATCGTGGTGTTGCTGGTGGTGGGGCAACTGTTGCCGGCGGCCTACCGGTTGCTGGCGGGCTACCAGTTGAACCGGCTGGAGAAGCAGCACGCCGA
>CAYUZM010000398.1:0-5818 GCA_964449665.1 uncultured Solibacteraceae bacterium | reverse complement strand
CGCCTCATGTCCCCGGGCGTTGGCGCACCCGGCACGCACCCGGGCAAATTCGGACCCGCGTGCGTTAGCAATCCGTCGCTCGAACCGGGCACGTCGCGGAATCCTTCCGGATATGGATTACTCAACCGGTTGAAAGGCGTAATGCCGTCCACCGTCGTCACCCACGGATACTCGACGCGGAATCCAAATGGTCCCACCGTACCCTGCGCCGCCTGCCGCGACGGTCCGAAAAAGTGGCCATAGGCAGCTCTCACCACCGTCCTGCTATTCGCCTGATACGCGAAGCCGATACGGGGCGCCAGGTTATTCAGGTCCTTGTTGAACTGTGTCCGAGGATTGCCATCCACGCCCACGAATCGCACGCCGCCATGGATCTCGCCAAAGCCCGGCACCTTCCCCGACAACGGCGACACCGCGTACGGTTCAAACCAGTTGAACCGGTTGTAGCGCTCCGTGCGCGGCAGATCCACGTCATAGCGCAAGCCTAGATTCAGCGTCAGCTTCGACGTGATCCGGTAGTCGTCCTGCAGGTAGAAGCCGTGATAGAAGCTCTGCGCCGCCACGTTCTTCCAGTTGCGGATCAGCACGTTCCCCGTTGTGCCTGTTCCCAACAACATCGACGCGACGCTGTGTCCGGCAGTCGAACTCGCTGTGTTGGGATTCGGGCCCTGCGTGAATCCCGCCGCAAAATTGAAGGTCCCCGCCGACCGCGCTTCCCATACGTTCACGCGAATCATGCGCCCCTCCCAGCCGAACTTCAATGTGTGGTTGCCATGAATCTTCGAAAAGCTCGATGACAAGGTGTATGTGTTGAACGAGCTGAAACGGTGGTCGTTGCCTCCCAGGTTCACGAACCCGGACGCGCCAAATCGCGGGAACATCTGACGGTCCACCACGCTGTCAATCGCCGATGGCAGCCCCAACGCCGAAGGCTTGAAGCCCAGCCCCTGGTTGTCGTAGTCGAAGATCGAGCGCGACAGCCCGAACCGCACGTTCAGTACCGACGTCGGCGTCACGGTATTCGTGTAGTCGATCGATCCCGACGGCTGCCGCACGCCCTGCTCCACGCGTCCCTCGGCCACGGTCAGATCGCCCGGGAAATAAACCGGAGGCGAGTCCAGATTCTCCCGCCACGACACCCGCGCGAAAATCCGCTGGTTGTCCGTCAGGTTGTGGTCCACGCGGCCGTCGATCTGGTTCTGATCAAACGAACGCGCCCCGACGTTGAAGAAATTATTCAAATTCGTCACCGCGTTGGTTACCACGTTCGGCTGCGGGTAATACTTCATCGCGTTCCGCGCCACCGGATCCATCTGTCCCACCGGGATCACGTTGCCAGGAAACGCCGTT
Organism: uncultured Solibacteraceae bacterium; assembly: GCA_964449665.1. Lineage (GTDB taxonomy): Bacteria > Acidobacteriota > Terriglobia > Bryobacterales > Bryobacteraceae > JAFLBB01. The sequence continues at coordinate 4,468 of CAYUZM010000398.1, read as the reverse complement.
CGAATGAACCCGCTGCCCTGGGCCCTGGTCGAGAACGGATCGTAGATGGTGATCATCGAACCGTTGCTCGCCCGAGTCTGGCTGAAGTCGCCCTCCCGCTGCAGCGCCGTCGGCACCGACGTCGACGTGTTGGCCGAAGCCCGCTCGCGCAGGCCCTCATAGCTGCCGAGAAAGAACGTCTTGTTCTTCACGATCGGGCCGTTCACCATCGCCCCAAACTGGTTGCGCTTGAAACTTCCCAGTGCCCGCCCCGTCCGGTTGTTGAAGAAGTCGTTGGCATCCAGTTTCGAGTTCCGCAGAAACTCGAAGAGGCTCCCGTGCAAATCGTTCGAGCCCGACTTGTACACCACGTTCACCACGCCGCCATTGCTGCGCCCGAACTCGGCCGAATAATTCGATCCCAGCACCTTGAACTCGGCAATCGCCTCCACCGGCGGAAACGTCGAGTTCCCCGAAAATCCGTTCACCGTCGGATGCGCCGTGCTCACGCCGTCCACCAGAATGTCCAGCATCGAATTGCGTGCCCCGTTGATCGCATACCCCGTGCCGTAGGTCGTGCTCACGCTGCCCGTCACGCCTGGCGTCAGGTACAGCAGCGAAAATACGTTGCGCGTGTTCAGCGGCAGCTCCGTGATCCGCTTGTTGTCCACCACTTTGCCCAGCACCGAATCCACCGTCTCCAGCAAACCCGCGTCCGCCGTAACTTCCACCGATTCCGAAACCGCGCCCACCTCCCGCCGCACGTCCACGCGCGCCTGCTGGCCGATCGAAAGTTGAATGCCGCGCCGCACAAACTGCTTGAAACCCGTCGCCGACACCTCGACCAAATACTCGCCACGCGGCAACTCGCTCAAGCTGTAGTTGCCCGTCTCGTTCGTCGTCGCCAACTGCGTGCGGTTGGTCGCCACGTCGGTTGACTTAACCTGTGCGCCAGCGACGATCGCCCCGGTGCTGTCGGTCACCGTGCCCACAATGCGGCCGGTGAACGATTCCGCTCCCACAATCCCCGTGATCAAACACCCCACGGCCGCCAATCTCACCAATACCGTAGTCACCCGGCCGTGCCTGTCACCCTTGGCGTGACCTCCTGCTCCCAACAAAGTCTTCCGTAACGAACTCAACATGGAACCCTCCTCACCCTCGACTCTCCGTTAGATGAAGGATTGATCATCAACGTGGATCTAGGCTAGGGTACTCGTATAAACGTTTTGTAACAATCCGGCTACATCTTCCTGTTGAGAAAATTAATAAAATTTAACTAATATGCCGATGCCCACAGCCGTCTGGCGGCGCTGGTGACGAACACGCTACCGCCAAAATGGAAAAAGCCCGGAGCCTCGGGCTCCGGGCATGTTTCGCGTGCGAATCAGAAAAGCAGCTTCAATCCGAACTGCACCTGCCGCGGAGAGTTCGCCTGCGTGCTGATCTGTCCGAACTGGTTCGAGGTGACCGTCGTGTTCGGCGCGCTGAAGCGCACCGTGTTGGAGGCGTTGAAGGCTTCGGTGCGGAACTGCACGGTGGCCCGTTCCTTCACGCGCCACTCCTTGAAGATCGACAAGTCCCAATTCCGGATTCCCGGCGCCCTCAAATCCGGCGCGTAGTTCGACATGTTGCCGAACGTGAACGCAGCGGGCTGCGAAAACACCGTTGGATCGAAGTAGCGCAGCAGCCGGTCGTGAATCCGTCCGTCCAGCTTGCCGCTAGTGCCGTTGTTGTTGGCGATGCCGATCGCATTGAACAATCCAGCCACATTGTTGGCGGAAATCTGCAGTGGCGTTCCGGATTGGTAGGAAGTGAATCCGTTCAACTGCCAGCCGCCCAGAACGAAGTTCGTCACTCCGCTCCAATCGGCGCCAAACCGCCGGCCTTTGCCGAACGGCAGTTCGTAGATGTAGCTCACCACGAAGCGGTGCGCGATGTCGAAGTCGGCCAGCGCCCGCGATTGGCGAACGTTATAGCTGTCCACATGCCGCAGCGCTTCTTGAATTGCTTTCGCCCACGTATAGCTTCCTTCAAACTGCATGCCACGCGAAAACCGCTTGCTGAACGACGTCTGCAACGAGTGATAGTTCGACGACGCGCCGGTGGAATAGAGCGGAATCACGTCGGTGAACTGCGGATACGGACGCAGCGACTGTGCCCGGCTGATCGTCGGATTCGCCAGCACGCCGCCGAGTCCGCGTCCAAAGAAGGGATTGGCCACCGTCTGGTTCAACTGCGAACCCAGCGCCATATATTGCGGATGCAACTGGTTCAGACTGAGCCCGCTTTCATCGTTGCGCGACAACTGCAGTCCGCGCGTGCCCACGTACGCCACTTCCAACAGCACCTGCCCCGGCAGATTCCGCTGCACGTTCAGGTTCCACTGCATCGAGTACGGCGTGAGCGTCTCCGGCACCGGAGCTTGAATGTTCGCGCCGGCCTGCGTCAACAAGCCTTGCGAAGCTCCGGGCGGCGCCACGAAGCCAGCCGGGAACGGATTCGACAACAGGTTGGTCGGCGTGATGCCGTCAATCGTATTTACCCACGGTGTCTGGGTGCGGAAGCCGAACGGTCCCACCGTGCCATGCGCCTGCTGCAGCGAAATCGCAAAGATGTTGCCGTAGCCGCCGCGAATCGTGGTGTTCTTCGTCGCCTGGTAGGCAAAACCGAAGCGGGGCGCCAAGTTGTTGTTGTCCCGGATGTACTGTGAGCGGGGCCGGCCATCGACGCCCACAAACACCAGCCCGCCCGTGAGGCCCGAATAGCCCGGCGTATTCGAAAGCGGCGATTGCGCCGACACGTCGAAGTAGTTCATGCGGTTGAAGCGCTCCGTGCGCGGCGTGTCTAGATCGTAGCGAATGCCCAAGTTGAGCGTCAGTTTGTTCGTCACGCGCCAGTCGTCCTGGAAATACAGCGCGGTGTACCAGCTCTGCGCCGCGGCGTCTTTGAACGCCTGTATAAGAGATCCACTGTTGCCGGTGCCCAATAGCAGGCTGGCGATCGAGTTGCCCCGGTTCGCCGCCGCCGTGTTTGGATTCGGTCCCTGCGTCATGCCCGCGGTGAAAGCGAAATCGCCTGATGTCGAGCGCGACTCCTTATTATTCACCTGAATCAAGCGGCCGTCGTAGCCCGCCTTCAACGTGTGCGCGCCCTTCAGCTTCGTGACGCTGCCGGCGAACGTGTACGTCATGAACGCGTTGTAGCGGTTGTCCGTGTTGCCCAGGTTTGTGTAGCCGCTTGCGGTCGTGCGCGGAAACATCGCCAGTCCGCCCGCTGTGTCCAGCGCCGACGGGAATCCCAGCGACGACGCGAGGAAACCGAGGCCGAAGTTCTCATAGAAATAGAGGCTGCGCGCGTAGCCGCCGCGAATGCTCACGATGGTCGTCGGGCTCGGCGTCATCGTATAGTCGATCACGCCGTTATGCATCCGGTTCCGTTCGATCTGCGAGGTCTCGGCCGCCGTCAATTCCTTCGGCCACAGCACGGGCGGCGCGCTGTCCTGGTTGCGGTACGAGTAACGCACGAAGAACCGGTGATTGGCGGAGAAGTTATGATCCACCCGTGCGTCGATCTGGTCGATATCCAGCGCCGCCGAACCCTGGCTGTAATAGTTGTTCGCGTTGGTAAAGGCCACTCCCTGCGTGTTCGGCATGGGGAAGAACTTCGCCATATTCGAACCCACGCGGTCCATGCGCGACGCCGGAATCACGTTGCCCGCGAAGGCGTCGCGAATGAAACCCGCTCCGGCGGGATTCGCCCGCGTCGTGAACGGATCGAAAACCAGAACGGGATTGTTCGTTCCGGCGAACGTTTGCGTGAAATTCCCGTTCCGTTCCAACTCGGTCGGCACCGTTGCCGTCCGATTGCTGAAACTGCGCTGCCGCAAGCCTTCGTACGAGCTCATGAAAAACGTTTTGTCCTTTTTCACCGGCCCGCCCAACGTCCCGCCATACTGGCTGCGCTTGAAGCTCGACAGCGGCACGCCGCGCATGTTGTTGTAGAACTGGTTTGCGTCCAGCTTCGAATTGCGCAAGAACTCATACGCAGTGCCGTGAAACGCGTTCGTCCCGCTCTTGTACACCACGTTCAAGACGCTGCCGGCCGTGCGTCCGTACTCGGCCTGGAAGTTGGCTCCCAGCACCTTGAATTCGCCGATCGCATCCACGCTCGGAAACGCCGAAATGCCCGTATAGCCCTGCACCGTCGGATGCGTCGCCCTCGCGCCGTCGATCAGAAGGTCCATCATCGACGCCCGCGATCCATTGATCGAGTAGCCCATGCTGTTGTAGTTGTTGCCGATTGACCCCGCCACGCCGGGCGTCAGGAAGATCCGCGAGTAGACGTTCCGCGAATTGAGAGGCAGGTTTAGAATCGCCTTGTTCGAAACGCCCTTGGCGACCGTCGCCGACGATGCTTCAATCGTGGAAACCGCAGCCGCTACGGTTACGCTCCCGGCCAAGTCGCCCAATTGCACCGCCAAATCGAA
>CAYUZM010000397.1:0-5825 GCA_964449665.1 uncultured Solibacteraceae bacterium | reverse complement strand
GGAGGAGGTTTGGAGGGGCCGATAAACAAGGGGCGGCGGGAGGGTGCCGGCGGGGAGGTCGCCGTGTTTATGGGGGTAGGAGGGGGGGCGTGGGCTCTCGGCTTGTTGGCGGGGGTAGGGGTTGGGGCAATCGGGGGGAACGAGGGGCGCGGTTTCGCGGCAGTTGAGATGGCCGTCGCCATAGACGGCGACCGAAGAAGTGAAGATGTAGCGCTGGAGGTTCTGATGAAGGCAGGCTTCGACCATGGAGGCGACGTGATGGGCGGTGGTGCCGTGGGCCCAATCGTAGGCGTTGTCGAAGACGGCATCGAAGCGTTTGCCTTTAAGAACCCGCATCAGGGCGGGCTCGTCGGCGCGGTCGGCGAGGAGCTGATCAACACGGCCAGCAAAAAGCCGCCGGGACTTCCGGTGCAGCAAAGTGACGCGGTGTCCGGCGGCTAAAAGTGATTCGACCAGGTGGCGTCCGATGAACGCGGTGCCACCTACGACGAGGATGCGCATCTATTCATGTTACGCGTAGATCTGTGGGCGCCCAGAGGGCAGCAGTTCCTCTACAGTTGACGCTATTCCGGCAGACCGACTTTTTTCCGAAGCTCCTTCACGCGTGGATCGCCACGGAGCAGGGCGAACTCTGGAAATGTGAGCGCCCGTCCAACTCTGCCGGGTCCGCGCGCAGCCGCGCGGTCAAGAGCCTCGAACGTGCGGTCCTTGTCACCCAGCCCCGCGTAGATAAGGGCGAGGTTGAATGGGTTTTGCCAGGGTATGGAAACGGCAAGTTTTTCAGCATCTTCACGGCGGCCGGCCCGTGCGTAGGCGTATCCAAGCTCGCCCTGAACTTCGGAGCCAGGCTTCACTCCGCGATTCATGGCCTCCTTGAAAATGTGGATTGCCTCATTCGTTCTGCCTTGGCCAAGCCGGGCGCGGCCCAAAAGTAGTGGCTGGTCCTGAAAGTCCGCTGGCGGCTTTTCGCACAAAGCGGCGGCCTCATCAAAGCGGCCAGCCGAGATAAGCACATAGATCAGATAGTAGCGAACCGCTGGTGAGAGCGGATCGGCTTTCTCTGCGGTTCGCAAGTGTTGGAGTGACTCTTGGATCCGGCCGAGCGGCAACAGTAATATCGAGGCGAAATGGCGATAGGAAGCCGAGCGGCCAGGGTCGAGTTCGATTGCGCGTCGAAAGCTTCGTTCGGACTGTTCCCATTGCCCGTCGCGTGTGTGTACGACGCCCAGCGCGTCATGGGCTTCGGCCAAAAGTGGGTCCAGTTGAATGGCCTTTTCCGCCGCGGCCCGCATTTTCGACAATTCATCGTCGACAGCCAGTCTGAAAGATCCCGCCCGAGCCGCGTGACCCGCGGCGATACTTGCATAGGCGGGGGCAAAGGAGGAGTCTTTGGCGATTGCATCCCCGAGGAGTGCGAGTACCCGGTCATCGCCAGGAGAACTCCCCTGGAGATTCAGTGCGCGGGCACGAAGATAGAGGTCGTAGGCTTCGACGCTCGTTTCATACCTGCGGCGGCCCTGCCCCAGCTTCAGCCGCAGGTTGTTGACGATGCCGCGGGAGACTTCGTCCTGGATGGCGAAGATGTCGGTCAATTCGCGGTCGAATTTGGCAGACCACATTGCGAAATCGTCACGAACGCGAATCAACTGAACGTTGATCCGCAATTGCCGGCCGGAGCGAAGCACCGAGCCTTCCAGAAGGTAGCTGACATTGAGCTGTTTGCCCGCCTCGCGGACATTCCGAGGCTTGCCCTTGAATGCAAACGAGGAGGTTTGCGAGCGTACTTCGAGTCCTTCAATGATGGAGAGGTTACGGATGATCTCGCCCGTCAGACCGTCTGCAAAATAGTCGGAGTCTGCATCCGGGCTCACGTTGGTCAACGGCAAGACGGCGACTGGAATTGGGGTTGTTGGGCGTGAAATGTTCCACAGGCCCCCTGCCACAATCGCGATCGCCAGTGCCGCCAGCGCGATTGATGGCCAGGGGTGCCGGGAGGACGGCTTCGGTTCGTCATCGCTGGCCGGAGACGCCGTCTCGCCATCTTGGGAGCGTTGACGAAATCGAGGTGTGTATCCGCCCTTAGGCAGTTCGATCACCAATGCGTCGCGGCTGCCTTCGCCGGCGTAATATTCGGCTATCCGCGCCCTAAGCCGCGCTGCTTCGCTCCGGACGGTCGAGTCATGCTGGGGGTCAAATCCCGGCCTTCGTCCGAAGACCTCGACGCCGATAAGAGATTCCTTGAGTTCGCGCTCGCGGCCCTCCAGTTGGCCTTCCACCACGAACCGCAGAAATCGGGACATGCGCTCATTGCGGACAAATCCGGGGCTTGCCAGCACATGCTGAAGCTGCTCTCGAACAAGTTCTGGCCGAGGCTCACCGGACGCCATGGATTTCAAGAGTATCTCCTCTTTTGAACGGGATGCAATCGGTATAACACCTCCTTACAACCTACTTTCCATTGTTTTGGAACCTGACTGTGCGCATTGTGGCTATGTTCGAGCCATTCGGCTGACGCGGCTGGTCAGCGTCGCGTATGGGCTTATTACTTCTCGAAACTACCGGGAACCACAAATGGGAGGAATGAATGAGCAACGGAAAAGCGGTGACTTTGCTCACCGCTGGATTGACTGTCGCCACAGCATTTGCGCAGGGACCAATCGAACCCCGCGCCGGTACATGGAAAACATGGGTCCTCCGGTCGGGCGGCGAACTTCGGCTCCCCGCGCCTGACCTTGGCGCGACGCCCAGAGAAATCGAGTGGCTGAAGTCATTCAGGTCCACTGCAAATGAGAATGCACGGAATCAGGTGGTGTTCTGGGACACGGGCGCCCCACCGATGCGCTGGATTGAGATGGTAAACACACGGCTCGCCGATGGCAGGCTCACGATTCCAGCGGCCTGGCGTGCTTACACCCTATTATCCGTGGCGATGCACGATGCTACGGTGGCCGCGTGGGACTCCAAATATGCTCACAACCGCCCGCGCCCAAGCGTTACCGACGCCTCCATTGCGCCTTCGCTCCCCGTGCCGAACAGCCCATCTTACCCGGCGGAACATGCGGTGGCCGCGGGAGTCGCGGCGGTGGTTTTAGGCAATCTGATCCCCGCGGAAGCGGCCATGTTTAACGATCTGGCGGAAGAGGCCGCGAGATCGCGGCTTTTCGCCGGACTCCACTATCCAAGCGACGTGATTGCCGGGCTGGAACTCGGGCGTGCCGTCGGCAGAAAGGTAGCTGAGTATGCGGCGACGGACGGATTCTCGACGCCGTGGGCGGGAACGGTGCCGACCGGGCCCGGGATGTGGGTTGGCTCCAATCCTGTGTTTGCGAACGCACCGGGCTGGAGACCGTTTGTGCTTTCGTCGGCGTCCGAATTTCGGCCCCCGCCTCCGCCCGCGCACAATTCCGCGGAGACCCTGGCCGAGCTTGCGGAAATCAAAAGCGGCCCGCAGCCGTTCCTCAACGCAGCGAGAGCGATGTTCTGGCAGACTCCCGAGGGTAACCTGTCCTGGTTCTTCAACGAAGTGACCCGGCGCCTGTTTGAATACCGGCTTGATGGGAATCCTCCGCGGGCGGCGCGAGCCTATGCCCTATTGGCCGTCACTACGTGGGACCAAATCATCACGAGCCACGACGCCAAAATGACGTATTGGAGAATCCGGCCCTCGCAGCTCGACGCCTCCGTTCCGCTGCTGTTCCCACCGCCAAACCACCCCAGCTACCCGGCCAATCACGCCTTGAGCGCGGCGCGGGCAAATCTTCTTGGCTACCTGTTTCCGAGAGAAGCCGAGTATTACCGCAGAATCGGGGAGGAAACCGGTCTTTCACGTATTTGGGCGGGAATTCATTACCGTTCCGACGTTGAGGTGGGATGGGAAATGTCGCGAAAGCTCCTTGCAAAGGTGATTGAGCGGGCTGAATCGGATGGGTCGAACGAGTAGCTTACGCTTCTCGACGCCACCCCCTCCATTGCTATGGACACGAAAGCCTCGCGCCTACTCCTCCTAATGGCAGTCGGGCACGCTTCCATGTTGCCGGCACAACCGTTGGGTTCCTTTACCGCCACCGGCAACATGACCACGGTTCGCTCGGGTCACACGGCCACCTTACTAACCGACGGCCGAGTCTTATTCGCCGGCGGAGAAGTACAGCGTTCTGACCTATACAAGACTCAATCCAGCGCCGAATTGTACGATCCTCGCACCCGCACGTTCACGGCGACCGGCAACATGATTACGCCTCGGAGGTGGCACACGGCCACGCTAGTCGCCGACGGTAGAGTCTTGATTGCCGGCGGGGATAGCTACGACTCCAGCGGGTCTGCCATCCCTTCGGGTACCCAATCCAGTGCCGAGTTGTACGATCCTCGCACTGGGACGTTTACGGCAACCGGCAACATGACTGCTTCCCGTAGGTGGCATACGTCCACGTTGCTGAATGACGGCAAGGTCTTGATCGCAGGTGGATCCTATCCAGGCGAGGGCTTTTGCTGCTTCCATGCCGGTGCTGAGATCTATGATCCCGGCACGGGAACCTTTACCGCCACCGGCAGCATGGTCGCGCAATGGGCTGATACGGCCACCTTGCTCCCGAACGGCAAGGTATTCGTTACCAAGGGCAACCCACAGACCGGGCCTTACCTTAGTTCCTCCGAACTCTATGACCCCTCGCGAGGCACGTTCACTTTTGCGGGATACGCGGCAGCGAACCACACCGGGCCCACGGCCACTCTAATGATGGACGGCAAGGTTCTGATTGCGGGCGGCAACGCTGGCGATGGTGACTGGTCCTCCAACATCGCCGAACTGTACGATCCCGCCACTGGAGTCTTCAATCGGACAGGCGAAATGACCCTTGGCCGTGAACAGCACGCCGCGACGCTGCTCCCCGGCGGCAATGTTCTATTCACCGGTGGCCACCTTTGGCGGGATCTCGCCGCCTCCGCCGAAATTCTCGATCCCATCAAAGGAACGTTCACCAGGACCGCGAACATGGTCACGCCCCATCAACTGCACACAGCCACGCTTCTCGCCGATGGAACGGTCTTGATTGCCGGCGGTTATATGCCCTGGCCCCTTATGACCTCCAGCGCGGAGATTTATCGGCCCGAGTTCCCGGCGCCCGCGCCGCTGCTTTTCTCCGTTTCAGGCGACGGGCGAGGCCAGGGTGCGATCGTGCATGCGAACACCGCCCGGGTCGCTTCGGTTGATAGCCCCGCCGCTGAGGGGGAAGCGCTGGAGATCTATTTGAAAGGCCTTGGCGATGGAAGCCTCATCCCTCCGCAAGTGTCGATCGGAGGCCGGATGGCGGAGGTGTTGTGGTTTGGCAGTACCCCTGGTTTTACAGGGCTGAACCAGATAAACGTTCGTGTCCCCGCCGGCGTCTCGCCGGGGTCCACTATTCCTGTCCGTTTGACCTACATCGGCCGCCCGAGCAACGAAGTCACCATCGCGGTGCGGTGAAATCGAATGCCGCGCGCACAGCCATGCGGGCTTGTGCCGGCGCAGCAGTTCTAGTCGTAATATTCAAGTCCGAGGTGCGTGATGAGGTCTTCGCCTTTCATATGGCGGAGGGTGTTTTTGAGCTTCATGAGCTGGATGAAGATGTCGTGTTCGGGATAGAGGCCGGGGGCGGTCATGGGGCCTTTGAAGTAGAAGCTGAGCCACTCCTGGATGCCGCGCATGCCGGCGCGTTGGGCGAGGTCCATAAAGAGGACGAGGTCGAGGACGAGGGGGGCGGCGAGGATGGAGTCGCGGCAGAGGAAATCGATTTTGATCTGCATCGGGTAGCCGAGCCAGCCGAAGATGTCGATGTTGTCCCAGCCTT
>CAYUZM010000396.1:0-5828 GCA_964449665.1 uncultured Solibacteraceae bacterium | reverse complement strand
CGGCCGTGCCCGCCACGATGGACACCGTAGCGCGGTTTCTGCGGCCCACTTCGGGCTGGAATTACAGGGAAGCCGCCGCGCCGTCAGTTCCCGAACCAGCGCGCTCGACGGAGGTGGGCATCTGATGCGCGTGCTCCACGTCGTCGCCGGCCTGGGCCAAGGGGGGGCCGAGAAGCAGCTGGTTCTCTTATGCTCGGCGACCTCGCGCCAAGTGGAGCATGAAGTGGTCGCGGTGCGCGAAGAAGGCGTTCATGCGCGCACGTTGCGGGATATTGGGATCCCGGTTTCGTGCCTGGGCGAACGTGCGCTTTACCACCCCTCGATCCTTGGCGGCTTGGCGCGGCGGATGCGGCTCTTTCGCCCGGATGTGGTGCACTGCTGGCTGCCTTCCATGAATGTGATGGGAGGGCTCGCGGCGGTTCTCTCCGGCCTGGACCGCCCCGCCGTGATCGCCTCGGTGCGCAACGTCGACGACTGGAAAAGCCCGCTGCGCATTGCCGCCGACCGCGCGGCCAGCCGCCTGTGGGACCGGGTTCTGTGCAATTCCCAGGCCGGACTGGACTGTGCACGCCGGCAGGGCATACCCGCCGGGAAGCTGCATTGGGTGCCAAACGGGGTCGTCGAGCGGCCCATCTCCGATGAACGGGAACGCGAACACACGCGCGCCCGCTGTGGCGTCCCGTCCGGTGGAATCCTGCTGATCTCGGCGTGCCGGCTGGTGCCCCAGAAACAGGTTGGCCTGCTGCTGCCGATCCTGCACGGGCTCAGATCGCGATTCCCGGGCGTGCGCCTGCTGGTGTGCGGCGACGGCCCGCTTGCGCCATCCCTGAAAGAGCAGGCCGCAGCCCTGGGACTTTCCACTGAGGTCACCTTCACCGGTGCCGTCGACGATCCGTGGCCGCTGCTGTGTGCAAGCGACGCACTGGTGATGACCAGCCAGCGCGAAGGCACCTCGAACACGCTGCTGGAGGCAATGCAGGCCGGCTGCGCGATCTTCGCCACCGAGGCCGGCGACAATGCCGTGCTGGTGGGCGGAACGGCCGGGTGGACCGGCGCCGCGCCTGCCCTGTCCTCTGCCTTGGCGGACGCACTCGCGCAACCGGAGATTCTGGCCGGCTACCGGGCAATGGCCCGTGAACGCGCCCGCGAGTTCACCGTCGAGAAGATGGCGGCCTCCACGCTCGGGCACTACGCGGACCTGTTGCGCAGGCAGCCGGAGTGGCGCCGCGGCGCGCCCGTATTGGGGAAGGGGGAGTGATCGATGGGCAGAGACACTCACACCAAGCGGCGCATTCTCTTCCTGGACTACACCAACGGAATTGGATTGGGTGGCGGACAGCGCAGTCTGCAACTGTTGCTCGAGGAGTTGGACCGGGACCGGTTTGAGCCGATGCTCGCCTGTCCCAGCGGAGAGCAACTCCTGAATCGCGTCCCGGCCGGCGTGAAGGTGTACCCGCTCGAGCTGCCTGAGGAGTTTCGCGCGCTTTCGCGCCGCGGCGGGCGTTGGGGCCAACTGCTTAAGAGCCTGCCGGGTGTTTGCGGTTTGAGGCGGCGTTGGGGCGCCATCTTGCGCCAAGCGCGTCCCGACGTGATCCACGCCAACAATCTCAAGATGTTGTTTCTGGCCTCCGCCGCCGATCCCTGGTCGCGCACGCCGCGTCTGTGGCACGTCCGGGACATCCTTCCCCGCAACGCAATGACGCAGGCGTTGAAGCGCGCCGGCACGCGGCTTGCCACCCGCATCCTCGCGGTTTCGCGCGCTGTGGCTCGCGAGCTACCCCCCTCGCCGCGAGCGGTGGTGTTGCACAACGCCGTCCGGCTGCCGCCGCTGGACGGACTGGCCGGGCTGCGCCGCGACTTTCGCCAGAGTCACGGGATCGACTCGCGGGCCTGCGTGATCGGCTACGCCGGACGGATGGATTCGGGGAAAGGCCTGGACATTCTGCTCGATGCATTCTGCCAGTTGAGCGCCGGGAATCCGCGGCTGGAACTGCTGCTGGCCGGAGAAGGTCCGATGGAGGGCGCCCTCGCGCAGATCGCCTCGATTCGCGGTGTCAGCGCCAAGCTCCGGCGCGCCGGTTTTCAGCACGATATGGCGGGCGCCTGGAGCGCCATGGATATCGCCGTCGTGCCCTCGACCGAGCCCGATTCATTTCCCAGGTCGGCCGTGGAGGCCATGGCCTACCGGTTGCCCGTGGTTGGTTCCGATACGGGCGGTATCGGCGAAGCGGTTGCCGCCGGGGAGACCGGCTCGCTCGTGCCCCCGGGTGACGCCGCCGCATTAGCGGACACGCTGCGGCCCCTTTGTCTCGATGAAGACATGCGGCAATCTCAAGGTGCCGCCGGCCGCCGCCGTTGTGAGCGGCTGTTCAGCGCCGACGCGCAGGCGCGCCGCCTTGCCCAGATTTACGACGACGTCTTGCAGGTGGCCTGAGGTGCGGGAAACGATCATGCGGCTTGCCATACGCGACGACGATACGAGCTACTTCACAAGCCCAGCCGAACTGGAAGCGGTCTACGCGCCTCTCGGCGCGAGCGTCCCCGTGTCGCTCGCCATCACGCCCTTCGCCGTGGAGAGTTTCCATCTGGGCGATCTCCTCCGCTTCTATCAGGGCGCCGTACCGCGCCCGCTCGGCGAAAATGCCGAACTCACCGCCTATCTGCGCCAGGGGATCGCCGCGGGCCGTTGGAGCGTGATGGGCCATGGCTATACCCACGCCTACGTCCGCGTGTCCGAACAATCGCTCATCCAGGAATGCGTATGGAAGGACGACGCGCGGCTCGGCCGCGAAACGGCGCTGGGCCGGGAGTATCTGGAAGAGACGCTCGGCTGCACGGTGCGGGCGTTCGTCCCGCCGGGCAACACGATCCGGCTCTCGGCGCTGCGCGCGATCGGCGCCACATTCCCCCACCTGTTGACTACGGTTCCGGCGCGGCGGTGGCGCGAGTTCCTTCCCTTCCCCACGGCGGCCGGCATGCTTGCCCGCCGTGTCGCCTACGAGGTCCTGCACGGCGGTCCCAATCCTCGCCCCGAACGTTTTGGTTCCGCCTGGCTGCTTCCCTCGTTGAGCTTGACCGCCAACAGCAGTTGGGACTCGCTGGTCGACCGGTTTGCCATGTGCCGCCGGCTCGGCGCCGACCTGATCGTCGCCGTCCACTACTGGGAACTGCGAGGCGTGGTAGGTGAGATGTTTTATCGATTTCTCGACTATGCCGCGCAAAACGGCGCCGTCTTCGCCCATTGCGACGACCTTTTCCCCGATGCGGCGCCGCCGCTACCCGCGTCCCCACGGGAGATTGAGCGCCATTGGAAACACGCGTTCCCGCCCGATGGGATCCAGAAGACGAATCCGTAAGGAGGCCAACCATGCAAACGATTGCCGATCGCATCGCACAAAGTCCCTGGAAAACCGCCTTGCTCGCGCTCTCCCCCTATCGCAGGCGCATTGGCCGGGCGTATGAAGTGGAGAGCCGGCTCATGTGGCAACCGTTGCCCGCCGCGCGCCAGGAACAACAGAGGCGGCTTCGCGAGTTGCTCACCGTCGCCGTGCGCGCACCGTACTGGAAGCAGGTCCTGGACGGCTTGGGCAAGCGGCCCGAAACGTTCACGCTGGACGATCTGCGGCTGCTGCCCTTCCTCACCAAAGATATTCTTCGCGAACGCGAGCGCGAACTGTGCGTGCCCGGCGCGCGCGGCGTGTATGAGAACTTCAGCGGTGGTTCCACCGGCATCCCGATCCGTTTTTACCAGGACAGCCACTACAAAGTTCACATGAGCGTCTCCACGCGCCTGTGCAACGAGATGGCGGGCGCGTTTACAGGCGCGCGGCTGGCCAAGCTATGGGGCGCGCCGCAGGACAAGCGGCAAATCGAGTCGCGCTGGGGAAAGCTGAAGCTCTGGCTGCTCAATCACCAATACCTGGACACCTTCGACATGGGCGCCGAGCGGATGACTCTCTATCACCGCCAGATGGAGGAGTTCCAGCCCGATCTCATTCAGGCCTACGCCAGTTCCATCCACCTGCTGGCGCGCCATCTGCGGCGCTACCGCATCCGCCCCAGCTATCCGCGCGTGGCCATCATCTCGGCGGCCGAGCGGCTAACCGAAGAGATGCGCCGCGACATCGAGCAGGTGTTCCCGGTGAAGGTGTTCAACCGCTACGGCAGCCGCGAAGTTTCGGCGATGGCGGCCGAGTGCGCCGAGCACAACGGGCTGCATATCACCTCGGCGGGGCACATTGTGGAGACCGTCGACCCGGTTACGCTTGAGCCCGTTGTGGGCCGCCCCGGCGAGATTGTCATTACCGTGCTGCACAACCATGCCATGCCGTTTCTGCGCTACCGGATCGGGGACGTCGGCCTGCTCGACGAGCGTCCCTGCGCCTGCGGCCGCACGACGCCGCGGCTGGTCGATGTTCTCGGACGCACTTCGGACAACTTCCTGATGCCCGACGGCCGCATCGTGCACGGCGAGTATTTCACCCACCTCTTCTACGGCCGTCCGGAGGTGGAGCAGTTTCAGTTCATCCAAGACGCCGTCGACGACTATGTGTTGCGCATCGTCCCCGGCGGCGGCTATTGCCGCGAACTCGGGCGCCAGTTGGAATCGCAGATCCGCGGCTTCATCGGACCCACGGCGCGGCTGCGGCTGGAGATTCGCGACGAGATTCCCAAAACGGCCTCGGGCAAGTACCGCTTCACGATCTCGCGCGTGAAGCTGGATGAGTTGGCGGGGGCGCGATGAAGGGTTCCGCGGAGGCGCATTGGGTCTCGGTCGTCGAAGCAGGCGCGGTGAGCTATCCCGCGGCGCCCTACTCGCCGGGAGAGCGGTATCCCGAATACCGGCTGCGCGACGTCGCGGCGCAACCCAACCCCGTCTATGCGGCCGTTCGAGAGACCTTCCGCCTGCTCGGGCTGGACACCGCGCGGTTTGGCACGCCCGAATGGAATCCACTGGGCGAGTGGATCGAGCCCGGAATGCGTGTGCTGATCAAACCCAACCTGGTGCGCCACTACCATCCCGAGGGCCTCGACACGGACGCCATCTATACGCATGCCTCACTGGTACGCGCGGTTGCCGACTATGCCTGGCTAGCGCTTGGTTGTCGGGGCGAACTGGTGGTCGCCGACGCGCCGCTGCAGTCGTGCGATTTCGCCGAAGTCTGCCGCCTCTCCGGCATTACGGATCTGGCGGACTACTACGAGGGCGTGGGAGTTCCCCTCGATGTGCGCGATCTCCGGCTGGTCCGCGCCGTAGCGGAGAAGACGAGTTGGCTGGGAAAAGTGCTTGTGCACTATCCCAACGGGGGCGACCCGATGGGCTACACCACGGTTGACCTCGGTCCAGCCAGCCTGCACGCAAGCCGCGAGCGAGGCGGCCGCTACCGGGTGCCCTGCTATGACCCGGCGGGCATGGAACGCCATCACGGCAATGGGCGCCACTCCTACATCGTCGCCAACACGCTGTTGCGGGCCGATGTGGTGCTGAACCTGCCCAAGATGAAGACCCACCACAAGGCGGGCATCACGGGGTGCCTTAAGAATTTCATCGGCATCAACGGCCACAAGGACTGCCTTCCGCACCATGTGCAAGGCGCGGCCGACGCGGGCGGCGATGAGTACGCGCGCACGAGCCGGCTGAAGCGCGCCGATTCGCGTCTGCTCGACTACAAGGAACGGCATGGCGGTGCGGTCGTGAAGAAGGCCGCCGCCGTCACGCACCGGGCGTTGCAGACGGTGCACATGCGCGAGGCGGGCAACGATATGTGGGATGGCGGCTGGTACGGCAACGACACGCTATCGGGCGGCGCCGGCAACGATACGCTCAA
>CAYUZM010000395.1:0-5831 GCA_964449665.1 uncultured Solibacteraceae bacterium | reverse complement strand
GGTGGGTGGGAACCGGGCGGCGCGCGAGGCGCTGCTGCGGGTGCCGGGCCTGGGGGTGACGGTGGTCGACCGCATCCTCACCTCGCGCCGGCATCACCGGCTGACGCTGGCCGACCTGGCGCGGATGGCCGGCTCGATCGACAAGGTGCGACCGTTCGTCGAGGCGGATGACTGGTCACCCGGCGGGCTGACCGATGATGTCAAGCTCAGGGGCAAGCTCACGCCACCGCCGCGGCAACTGGATCGGGCGGTTCAGCGGGGGGTTCAATCGCGCGTTCGCACGCGTGCTCGACTTCTACGAAGGCGGCGTGAAATGGGTACTCGTAAGGCCGGCGAGCGTGCTTGCGGGCATCGCCGTGCTGTTCGCCGCCACACTGAGCCTCTATCCCACGCTCGGCCTGGCGTTCTTCCCGCGCACCGACGCCGGCCAGTTCGTCATCAACGTGAAGGCGCCGCCCGGTACGCGGCTGGAAGTGACCGCCGAGGAGATTGCCAGCGTGGAAGAACTCATCCGCAAAGAAATTCCCGCGCGCGATCTCGGCATGATCGTGTCCAATATCGGCGTGACTCCCGGCTTCTCCTCCATGTACACGCCGAACTCGGCGCAGCATACGGCGTTCATCCAGGTCAGCTTGAAAGAAGGGCATCAGCAAGGCAGCTTCGAATATATCGCCAGCCTGCGAGAGAAGCTCGCCGACCACTCGCCCCACCTGTCCACCTACTTTCAATCCGGCGGTTTGGTCGATGCCGTTCTCAACCTCGGGCTGCCCGCTCCCATCGACGTGCAGGTGAGCGGCTCCAACATGGCGGTGACGCACG
Organism: uncultured Solibacteraceae bacterium; assembly: GCA_964449665.1. GTDB lineage: Bacteria > Acidobacteriota > Terriglobia > Bryobacterales > Bryobacteraceae > JAFLBB01. Next base: position 5,012 of record CAYUZM010000395.1, on the reverse strand, counting down.
CCATCGCCACGCGGCTGGCGGCCGAGATCCGGAGGATTCCCGAGGTCAGCCAGACCTACATTCCCCAGGACATCGACTACCCGGCCCTCAAGCTCGACATTGACCGCACGCGCGCGGGCCAGCTCGGACTGACGCAGAAAGAGGTGGTCAGCAATGTCATCACGGCGCTGGTTTCCAACCAGATGATCGCGCCCAGCTACTGGGTGGATCACAAGACGGGCAACGATTACATGCTGACGGTGCAATATCCAGAAGCGCAGATCACAAGCATCGACGACGTTCGCGCGATTCCCCTGCGCTCGGCACGGTTCTCCGAGCCAACCCGTCTGGACGCGATCACCGAGGTGAGCCGCATTGACGCGCCCACCGAGGTGGACCACTATCAGCTTCGCCGCGTGATCGACGTATATGTCAGCCTGGCCGGCGAGGACCTGGGACGCGCGGCGGCGCGTATCGACGGCATCATCGCCGCCATGGAGCTGCCGCGCGGTGTGCGCATCGACCTCCGCGGAATGGTCCAGGGCATGCGCGCTTCCATGCGGAGCTTCGGTTTTGGATTGATTCTCGCGGTCGTATTGCTCTACCTGATTCTGGTTGCGCAATTCCGCTCATTCATCGACCCGTTCATCATCCTGCTTGCCGTTCCGCTCGGTCTGATTGGAGTGATTGCCGCGCTCCTGTTGTGGGGCTCCACGCTGAACGTCCAGTCTCTGATGGGCGTTGTGATGATGGTGGGGATCGTGGTGTCCAACAGCATCCTGATGGTCGAGTTCACGCACCGGCTGCTCGATGAGGGCGTGCCCGTTCGTGACGCGGTCTCGCAGGCTTGCCGCGTGCGTCTCCGTCCCGTATTGATGACCTCATTCGCCACGCTGATAGGCCTCTTGCCGATGGCGATGAAAATGGGCACGGGCAGCGAGGCATACGCGCCACTCGCGCAGGCCATCATCGGAGGCTTGACAACATCGCTCATCCTGACAATCTTCGCCGTACCTGCGGCCTTCTACCTGATCTATGGGCGCCGCAAGACGGCGGTGCAGGCATGAGGATCGCGCTGGCCGCGGTGTTGAGTTCCCTCGCCGCCGCCGCATTTGCCGCGGGGCCGCCTTCACCGCCACCGTCACCGGAGAAACTCACACTGGCCGAAGCGGAGGCGCTTGCCCTCGCGATCCACCCCGCTCTCGAGGCGGGAAAGTTGGACGCACTCGCCGCCCACTCGCGCATCGACCAGGCCCGCGCCGCGCGCCTCCCGTTCGCCGTGGCAAACACGACGGCCGTTGGCGCGGATAATGAAAGCCGGATCGCGGCGGGAGCGTTGAACAACCCCGTCCTCTACAGCCGCATTGGAGCCGGTGTGGCCGTAAGCCAGACCCTATTTGATTTTGGCCGCACGGCACATCTGATCGAAAGCTCGAAAGCGTCGGCGGCTGCATCGGATCAGCGCGCGGGCGCTACTCGCGCCGACGTGATTCTCGGCGTCCGCCGCGCGTACTTCAGTGCGCTGCGCGCCGAGAACGTGCTGCGCGTTGCGCGTGCCACTGTTGAGTCGCGCCGCTTGGTCGTCGAGCAAGTTCGCGAACTGGTGCGGGCCCAGATCAAAACAAGCCTCGACCAGAGCTTCGCCGAAACCAATCTCGCCGAAGCCAATTTGCTTGTGGCGAGTACTGAGAACGAGCGCCTATCCGCATACGCCGACCTGGCCCAAGCGATTGGCCGCCCCTTTCCCGGAGACGTGGAACTCTCCGAAGTACCCGACACCGATGGGCAGCCACTCGACCTCCCTTCGTTTCGCGAGCGCGCTCTCCGGCAACGCCCCGAACTCCGGGCGATCCGCCTCGAGCTGGAAGCCTCGCGCGAGTTTGCCTCCGCCGAACGCGCGGCGCGATTCCCTTCGGCTGCCGCGATGGTCAGCGCCGGCGTGGTCCCCGCGGGCGGGCCGAGGCTATCCACGGAATACGCCGCGGCGGGCCTTAACCTTTCCTTGCCCTTCTTCAACGGTGGTCTCTATAAGGCCCGTCAGACGGAGGCCGAGCTTCGCGCGCGGGCGATTGAACGGCGCATCGCCCAAATCGAGAACGGAATCACGCGCGATGTCAGCGCGGCGTGGCTCGATGTCAATACGGCGGCACGGAGAATTGAACTCACGCGCCAGTTCGTCGATCAGGCCGGCTTGGCACTGGAACTTGCGCAAACCCGCTATGATCTTGGTTTGAGTTCAATCGTGGAACTCAGCCAGGCCCAACTCATCAAGACCAACGCCGACATCCAGAACGCGGCGGCGAAATACGACTACCAGCTCCGAAAATCGATTCTCGAATACCAGAGCGGTGGATTTTAGTGGGTTGAGCGGGGTGTGTGGCAAATGGTAGCGCCCGGCGTGACCCCGCCCATGCGTCCCGTTCCGGCGTCCGCGCCGCGAAAGCTGATTGAGACCGTTCGCCCCGTGCGCGCGTGACCTGCATGGACTTGAGGTTTACCGGGGCGCCACGTAAACGATACTGTTGGGCGCGCTCCCCTGACCCACTTGCACGCTTGGATGCGGCGGAACTACCGCGCAATACTCAGGCCGAAGTCTATGAAAGACCATTTGGAATGCCTGAGGAGGATTCCTGGCTGGCGGAATGGTTGCGCATGGTAGCGCAGTCGGGATGCGCTGAAAGTGGTGCGGACTCCCCGGGCACGACACTACGGAAGAATTGGCACGCGATCGGGTGGCCGCGCAGTCGTCGCCCACACGCAAGCAGCCCCTGGCCGCCGATCGCAACCCGCGAACCGTGATTCTGATGTTGGCCGCGACCCCTTTGTGTCGAACGTAGCTACCGCAGGAATGCCCCGCGCACTTCACACCCCGTCCTTCCGTCGCTTCGTGGACCTCTGGGTTGGCGCGGCGTCGTGCTCCCGCAACCCAGCCCTCTTCGCCGGGGCGAAGTCCATCCCTGTCGGCCGGGTTCTGTGATACGCGGCGGTTGATTCCTAGGCCTTGATTTCCCCGAGTTGCTTCGTCGCGATCCCAACGGGGCGGTCTATCGGAATGCCGGCGCAGGCGAGCAGGGTGGTCAGCAGATCTCCCTGATTTCCCTTCGTATCCGGGAGGAAACGTCCCGTTTTGATCGAGCCGCCGCCTTTGCCGGCAATCACAAAGGGAAGGTTCTCGCGGGTATGCTGATTCCCATCCTCGAGACCGGATCCCCACATCATGATGCAGTTGTCGAGCAACGTGCCATCGGCTTCCCGCAGCGCATGCATCTTCTTCACCATGTAGGCGAACTGCGCGATGTTGAACCCCGTGATCAAGGCAATCTTGCGAACCTTTTCCGGATCGTTGTTGTGATGGGTGTTCGAGTGATGCTGGTCCTTGAAGCCCAGTTCCGGATAAGATGCCCCGTTGGGTGTCGAGCCAATGTAGGTGCTGACCCGAGTCGTATCGGTCTGAAACGCCAAAACGTTCAGGTCGCACATCACCTGCATGTACTCGCTCCGTTTCTCGCCTTCCGGAATTCTGATCTCGATCGGCGGCGAATCCGAGTCGTGGCGCTTGCTCGCGCGGACGCCGGCCTTCTCCAAGGCTGCGTCTTTCTGGCGGTACTCGATGGCAGCGATGCGCCGTTCCACCGAACGGACGCTGTCCAGGTATTCATCGAGCTTCCGCTGGTCTGAAGTGGGCAACGTGCGCCGCAGGTCCCTGGCGCCGCCCAGCACGATGTCCAACAAGCTTCGATCCAGCGCACTCAGTGGCGACGATTCACGCGCGCCGCCGGCCTGCTCCTCTTTGTTGAACAGTCGATAGAGCACGTTCCGTGGGTTGACCTCCGCCGGGACCGCCTGCGTCGGGGAACGAAAGCTGCAGTGAGAATAGTAGGCCTCGTTCAGACCCTCCTGGTTCTCCTTCCACGTTTGTGGCATGGTGGCCAATTCTAACGACGGCAGGGCGGTGAAGGCCCCCACGTGGTTGGCCGCCATCTGATCGGCCGAGATGGCGATATTGATCTCGTTCCGCTTCTCAGCGGCCGGCAACGTCGCCGTGAGCCAAGTCGATAGTTCGAGCGCGTGGGGCGCCCCGTTGAAGGGAGCGATGGGGACGCCGGAAATCCCCTTCATCATCAGACACTGATCGAGCACCGGACGCAAAGATTCGAGTGCCGGCGGCGGCGATGAGAGAAACCCTTCCGCATTCGCCGGCCAGAACTGATCCATGATGACCCCGTGCGGCATATACATGAAACCAAGACGCACGGGCGGCTTGGCCTTGACCGTGTCTGCCCAACCCATCGAATCCATGAGCGGCAGGGCGAGGGAAACTCCCAACCCCTTCAGACATGCTCGCCGGTCAATCATCGCGCTTCTGCTCATTGATGCCTCCTCCTTCGCCGATTCGCCGATGCGTAAAGGGATAACTCGTAATGACCCCGTAGATGAGCGGCCGCATGCGATATCCATCGGCGGCGAGCTCATTCATAATGTCATCCACCACGATTTCGTCGTAGCCTTCCAACTTTCGCCCCAGAGCGTAAGCCAGCAGTTTCTCGAGCAGGTTGCGAGAAACGTCTCCGGTTCGTGCGGCAATGATGGCTTTCAGATCTCGGGGGCCCGAAAAGCGCTGTCCATCGGGAAGCTCGCCGGCCGCATCGATCGGCTGGCCATTATTGTCCCGGTCACGCCATCGCCCGATGGCATCGAACTTTTCCAAACCGAACCCGATGGGGTCGAGGATCTGATGGCAGTTGGCGCAGACGGCATTCGTGCGGTGCAATTCGGTGCGCTGACGGACCGTTAAATTCGTGACGGTCGACGAGTCCTGTTGCTCCAGCGCCGGAACGTCTGGCGGGGCGGCGGGCACTTGGTCACCCAGCACTTGTTCCAGCACCCAGACGCCACGCTTCACCGGGCTCGTGCGGTTGGGGAAGGAGGTGGCGCCGAGAACACCCGGCATTCCCAGCACCCCCCCGCGACTGCCATCACTCAGCCGCACCCGTCGCATCTCGGGTCCCTTGACTGTCTTCTCCAGGCCGTAA
>CAYUZM010000394.1:0-5852 GCA_964449665.1 uncultured Solibacteraceae bacterium | reverse complement strand
AGATCCTCCGGCTGCTTGTCGCATTCTCCGCGGTCATTTTGGTGACGATGTTTTTTTACTACATCGGTCCGCGCCGCCGGCAATCGTGGGCCGCGGTGTGGCGGGGATCGGTGGTCGCTTCCGTGCTGTGGTTCCTGCTCACACTCGCCTTCGGCTGGTACGTACGCAATCTCTCCAACTACAACGTCATGTACGGCAGCGTCGCGACCGTCATCGCCCTCATCGTCTGGATGTACATGCCCAGCGTCATCGCGCTCTACGGCTGCGCCTACAACGCCGCCTATGAAAACGCCATCGCGAGCGAAACCGCGGTCACTCCCCCAACCAGCGTTTGAATTCCGCAGCGCGCTCCTGGCTGACCGTCACCTCCGCGCCTGTTGGGGGCTGCAACTGTACGAGCAGCCGCCCCTTGCCCAGAGGCGAGCAGCGTGCCACCGCGTCGATAGACACCAGGAAGTTCCGGTTCACGCGGAAGAAACGCGCCGGCTCCAACTCGGTTTCCACATCGGTGAGAGCCTTGTCGAGCATGTGCCGCTTGCCATCCCGCGTAACGAGAAACACCAGCTTGTGCTCGCTGAAGAAGTAGGCCGCCTCAGCTGTGCGCACGGAGATGAACTCACTGCCCTTGCGTACCAGAAAGCGCTCACGCGGGCCCGTGCGCTTGGCGAGCGCCCGCGCCAGCGCCGCTGGGTCCAATGCCGCCGGGTCTGAAAGAAAGTGCCCCCTCAATCGTCCGTATTTCTCCAGCGCCGCCGCGACCTTCTCACGCCGGATCGGCTTGAGCAGGTAATCGATTCCGTTTGACTGAAATGCCTCCAGCACGTGGTTGTCGAATGCGGTGGTGAACACCACCGGGCAATCCAGCCGTGCCTTCCGGAAGATGTCGAACGATGTTCCATCGCCCAATTGAATGTCCACGAACAGCAGATCCGGCTGGACGTTCGCCCCAAGCCACGCCACCGTGTCGGCCACGCCTTCAAGCGTCCCCACGATCTCCGCGTCCGGTTCGCACTGCCGGATGCAACCGGCCAACATCTCGCGCGCCAGCGGCTCGTCTTCGACAATGGCGATCTTCACGCCAACCCCGCCACGGGAACCGTCACCGTAAATACACCCGCTTCGGTGCGCACCTCGATGCCGCGGCCCATCACCAGCCGGCACCGTTCGTCCAGATTGCGCAGCCCAATGCGGCCCGGTTCACGCACCGTCGCGCGCGGCCGGAAATCATTGCTCATTGCCAGTCCGGCCGGCTCTGTCCAAAGGCGAACTCGCAGCGGACGCTCGCGTGAGAATTCGTTGTGCTTCACGGCGTTTTCGAGCAGAATCTGTAACGATATCGGCGGAATCAACTGTCGCTCCAGCGTATCCATTGCGGGCCGCTCCATCTCCACCGCATCGCCAAACCGCAACCGGATCAGTTCATAGTACCGGTCGAGAAACGCAAGCTCCTCAGTTGCCATCACCAGTTCCCGGCTCCTATTGTGCAGAATGTACCGGTAGACCTCCGCCAGATTCTCGTTAAAGCGCAGCGCGCCCGCGGCGTCGTTCTGAATCAGCCACGCCAGCGTGTTCAGCGAATTGAACAGGAAGTGCGGGTCCACCTGCGCCTTCAGCGCCTCCAACTCCGCCTCGGCCTTGGCGCGCTCCAGCTTTACGAACTGCACCAGATCGCTTCCCCGCTGCTGAATGAGGTACACGGTCTCGTACACGTGCGTGATGAAGAGCACGCAAATAACGCTCATCAACGTCGCCGCGCGTATGGCGCCCCAATCCGCCGCAAAACCGTTCGCGCGATACCAGCCGTAGAGCATCGCTACCGAAAGCGGCGCCGTGAAGAAGATGTTCGCCAGCACGAGAATCGCAATCTTGCGCCCCGGGTGGTGGAACCAGTCGAGCCGCCTGCGCTGCGCCAGCAGCATCCATCGGTTGCCATGCCAAATCGAGAACGACAGCAGCCCAAACCATAGGTAGCCCGCCCAGTAAGCGGCATCGCGCACGCCCAGCGGACCGAACAGCCCGGTCGCGTTCGGAATGACCACGGCAAACAGCGGCACCATGATCAGGCGGATCCGCAGGTCGCGCAGCACGAATTCCGGTTGCCGTTCCAGCACCCGTTCGTCCGCCTTCAAGGCCCCGAATTCCGGCTCCAGTAACTCTGTTCTTGCCGCCATCGCCTTCTCGCCGTATCGTACCGGATCTATGGATCTTTCGAAACTCAACTGGCTCGCCGTGCTGGCCGCGGCCGCTTCCATGTTCATGCTCGGCGGCGCCTGGTACTCGCCCGCGCTCTTCGGAAAGGTCTGGCAGCGCGAATGCGGTCTCACCGATGCGCAACTGCAATCGCGTTCCATAGGCGCTGTCTTCGGCACGTCATTCCTGCTCGCCCTCATCATGGCGTTCAATCTCGCCGCGTTTCTGCAAGGTCCGCCCGACATCGCATGGGGCATCTCCGCCGGCGCGCTCGCCGGCATCGGCTGGGTCGCAATGGCTATGGGCGTCACCTATCTCTTCGAAGCCCGCTCGCTTAAGCTCTTCCTGATCGATGCCGGCTACCACGCCATCGCATTTATGCTGATGGGCGCAATTCTCGGCGCCTGGAAGTAGCGCCTACCGCAGTCCGAAGGTGAACATCGAGTGCCCGCTGGCGACGGTGACATACTGCTTGCCGTCCACCGAGTAGGTGACCGGCGAAGCCGCGCCCTGCCCGCCCAGATAGATGCGCCACAACAGGCTGCCGTCCGCCGCGTTCAACGCGAAGAAGTGCCCTTCGCGATTGCCCGAAAACAAAACGTTCGAAGCCGTAGTGAGCAGGCCGCTCTCGCTTACGTCGGCCATCTTGTACTCCCACACCTTCTCTCCCGTGTCCCATTTCAACGCACGGATGGCCCCATAGCCCGAAGCCGGATTGCGCCGGTTCAACCGCTCGCGCCGCGTCGACGGCACGTCCGATTTCACGCCGCCGCCCGCGTACCACTTGCCCTGCTCATACGGCTGATCCCAGGAGAAGTACAGGCTCGAATAGTCGTCCCACGCGCTCAGGTAAAAATGTTTCGTCACCGGGCTGTACGAAGGCGCGAACCAATTCGTGCCGCCTTGCACTCCGGGAAACGTCAGCGTTCCCTTCGCGCTGGGGCCGCGTCCTGGTGCCTTCACTGGACGCCCTTTGGCGTCCAAACGCTCGGCCCAATTCTGCTTCACAAACGGCGTTCCATGCAGAAACTCGCCCGTTGCACGATCCAGCACGTAGTAGAAGCCGTTGCGATTGGCCCACAGCATCAGCTTGCGCGGCGTGCCTTTCCATTCGCCATCCACCAGAACTGGCGTTTGCACGGCGTCCCAATCCCATTCGTCGTGCGGCGTGAACTGGAAATGCCACTTCAGTTTACCCGTCGTGGCATCGAGCGCCACCACGCTATCCGAATACAGGTTGTCGCCCGGCCTCACCGCGGGATTCCAGTCCGGCCCCGGATTGCCGATGCCCCAATAGGTGAGGTTCAGCGACGTGTCGTAAGAACCCGTCAGCCAAATGCTGCCACCGCCATGCTTCCAGGAGTCGCCGCCCCAGGTGTCGTGGCCCGGTTCGCCCGGCTCCGGAATGGTCTTGAAGCGCCAGACCTCCGTCCCTGTCTTGGCGTCATACGCGGCGATATATCCACGAATGCCCAACTCGCCGCCCGCCGTACCCACAATCACCAGGTTGTTCACAATCAGCGGCGCGTGCGTCAGCGCGTAACCCTTGCGAAAATCACCGACCAATGTCTCCCATTTCTTCTGGCCCGTCGCCGCGTTAATCGCGATCAGCTTCATGTCGAGCGTGCCCATGTAGAGCGTTCCGTCCGAAATCGCCACCCCGCGATTCACCTTGCCGCAGCACGGATAGGTCACCTCGGGCAGCGGATGCTGGTACACCCAATACTCGCGGCCCGTCTTCGGATCGAGCGCCACAATCGTGTTCGGCGCCTCGGTCAGATACATCACGCCGTTCACCACCAGGGGGGTTGTCTCAAACTTCTCGCGCGACTGCGCCTGCCACACCCACTTCAACTCCAGATCCTTCGCGTTGGCAGGCGTAATCTCGCTCAAAGTGGAGTGGTGCCAACTGGCGGGTGACCCATGATAGGTGGTCCAGTCCGCGCCCGACTGCGCGGCGGCGGCCCCACACAGGGCCATCGTCAACCAAACGGATCTCACTGGTTCCCTCCCCGCAGACTCTCTACGTAGGCCACTACGTCGTCCAGGTCCTTGCCCGCCAGCTTTGCCGCGAAAGATGGCATCTGCGAGCGTGGCTCAATCGTCCACTTGGCCAACTCCCCTTTTTCGATTGTTCGCAGCCGACCCTGGCGGTCCATCACCTGCACCGAGAACGTGTCCTCATTCAGTCGGCGGCCTTCAATCACCTTCGCGTCGCGCAGCGTGCCGCGCCATGTCCAATACTCCGGCGCAACGGCGGCCGCTGGTTCCACAATCGACTGCCTCAACTCGGAACGCGTCATGCGCCCGGCCGCTTCGGCCAGGTCCGGTGCGCCCGCCGCGTGGCAGCGCGCACATTGATTCGCCGCGAAGAGAGCTGCCCCACGCTTAGCATCGCCCGTGCCCCTGCCATGTGCTGGGCCGAGCGAATCGATATAGGTGATTAACTGCCATCCCTTCGCGCCGTTAAACGTGAACCCCGGCATGGCCGTGCCCGGAATACCTTTACTGATCACGCGGTACATCGCGTCTTCGGAGACGGCGTATTTGAACTGGCCGCGCGTAAGGTCGCTGCCGCCATGTCCGCCCTTGCCGTCGGCGCCATGACAACTGGCGCACTGCGAACGGAACGTCACCGCGCCTTCCAGCCGGTCTTGCGGCGTCTGAAATGGATTGCTCAGCTTGAGCGAACTGTGCTGCGGCCACGCGGCGGCCGCGCAAGCAAACAGCAGCAGGTAGGTCTTGGTCACAATTGCCGAAGTATATAGCACTCCGCGCCGCATGGGCGCGGCGTTCCCCCCGCCACACCTCCTACACTGAAAATATGTCGTACCGTCTTGCCATCGACTACAAACCCCGCGGCGATCAGGGCTCCGCCATCGCACAGTTGACCCGCGGAATCGCCGATGGAGAACAACACCAGGTCCTGCTCGGCGTCACCGGCTCCGGCAAGACCTTCACCATGGCCAAAGTGATCGAGCACTTCTCGCGGCCCGCACTCATCCTGGCGCACAATAAAACGCTCGCCGCGCAGCTCTTCCATGAGTTCAAAAGCTTCTTCCCGCACAACGCCGTCGAATACTTCGTCTCCTACTACGACTACTACCAGCCGGAAGCCTACATTCCCTCCTCGGATACCTACATCGAGAAGGAATCCACCATCAACAACGAACTCGACAAGCTCCGCCTCTCCGCCACCCGGTCGCTGTTCGAACGGCGCGACTGCATCATCATCGCCAGCGTCTCCTGCATCTACGGCCTCGGTTCACCCGAAGCCTACTACGGCATGTTGCTCATGCTCGAAAAGGGACAGCAGATCTCCCGCCAGCAGATTCTCTCCAAGCTCGTCGAGATCCTCTACGCCCGCTCGGACGGCTCCTTCGAGCGCGGCAGTTTCCGCGTGCGCGGCGACGTCATCGAGGTCTATCCCACCTACGACGACTACGCCTTTCGCATCGAGTTGTGGGGCGATGAGGTTGAATCGCTATCCCAGTTCGACCCCCTCACCGGGCAGATTCGCCAAACCTATCACCGCCCCCCTATCTATACGAACTCGACCTATGTTATGACGCCCCAATCGCGCATCGAACCTGTTTCCTCAATTCAGAATGAGCCGCAAAGTACGACGGCCGAGCTCAACCAACAAGGCCAACCCATCGCAA
>CAYUZM010000393.1:2337-5877 GCA_964449665.1 uncultured Solibacteraceae bacterium | reverse complement strand
GGTGGCGGTCGGGCGGGCTCGGGTTGCCGTGAGGTGTTTGCGGGAGGTTGGCGGGGGATTCCTCGACCTTGCTCTTCCAGGTCTGGAAGCCCTTGCCCGCCGGATTGCCCATGATGGCGTAGGCCGGGGGGCGGCCTTTGGAGAGGTCTTCGCGGTCGGCCACGGTGACGCGCAACACGGCGTCTCCTGCTGGACCCGGCAGAATCTCGGCTTCAATCTCGACGGCTACGGCCACGGCTTCTGGCGGCGTCTTGACGTCGAAGAAGAGCGTGGATTCGCCCGAGGTGACGAACTCAGCCGGACCGACTTTTGCGCCTTCAGGTCCCTGCCCCAACTTCAATTTAGCGGCAGATTCCTCAACCAAGAATGGAATCATATCCGTGGACGGGCCGCCGCTGCGGTCCGCTTTGAGGAAGCGAACCTTGGCGTTCCGCCAGAGGAGGTAGGGCTTGTCCTTCGAGCCGGGGTTGGCCGAGAGCGACGAGAGGTAGATGCGGGCCTTGCCGTCTTTGGTGGCGTTCTGGCGTCCGCGGAAGAAGGTGCGGAACTTGAAGTTCGTGGTGGCCTGCAGCGAGGCGTCGGTAAGGACCAGCGCCCGCTCGTCGCCCTGGCCTCCGGCGGCGAGGGCTCCAGCGGCGAAGAGCCAGCGTGTCCATTCGAGGAGGGCTTTTTGCGCGGCGTCGCATCCTGCCCGGATGGCCTTTTCGGATTCCGGGGTGGACTTGCCCGAGGGCGGGGGCAGTTTGCGCCAGGCCTCCACCACGACCGAAGTCGGATAGGTCGGCGCTGGATTGCTGAGCACGCCCCAGATATGTTGAATGAACCGGGCACTGAGTCCCTCGCGGGCGGCAAAGGCTTCGAGTGTCACATTCGGTTCACTGAGCGCGGCGCGGTGTTGAAAGCGCCAGGAGGCATAGAAGGCCTTGGCGTAGCGTTCCAGACCGAACGGCAGGCCGCCTTCAGCCGAAGCGGCGCGGAAACCGTTATTGCGGTAGATCTCGTGGATGCGGTGGATGGCCGAAAGTTCTTTACCCATCTTGCCGGGGTCGCCGAAGAACTCGATGGGACCGGCGCCGATGACGGCATGCTCGGCGATGAATTTCGCGGTTTCGAGATAGCGTTCGAGGTCGGCGTCCTGCATGAACTGCACGTCGCCGAAGTTGGTGAAGCCTTCGCCGCCGGCCGAGTCACTGGCCGAGTTGGTGGCGGATTTCAGGTCGAGGCCGGTGAGGTCGCGGATCGTATAGGCGTACTCGCCCGAGGTGAGGCGGCGGACGGTGACTTTGCCGGGGTCGCCCGCGTGCTTGCGCGAATAGTCGTCCAGGCGGGCGCGAATCCAGGAGACGGCTTCCGTGCGTTGGGCCTCGCTCGGCTGGGGGATTTGGGCCGGGGGCATGGTCTTTTTTTCAGGGGCGTGGGGGTTCTTTTGCCAGTGCTGGAACTGTTCGCCGACGGAGGGATTTGCGGTAAGCTTCTCGATATTAATGCCCGCCGTGGCCGATTTGCCGTGGCAGGTGAAGCAATACTGCTTGAAGGCAGTGGGCGCCTGCGGCGCGGCCGTAGTGGGAGCGGGCGCGGCGCTTAGTGCGGCGGCAGCGAGCACGAGCAAAACATGGATCTTCATAGGCTCATCAACGCGGGAGCGAACTGCTTCCTTTGCTGTCAGATTTTATCACCGGAAACGGACGGGAACACGGGTCCAGCAAAGTTCGTCATATGGAGAGGCGCTTGGCGCCAGGCGTTCGTTACCACGACCGGGCGCACGACGGGAGGTTTTATGAGGATTTTGTTCACTCTATGGCTGAGCGCCGCGCTCGTCTTTGGTCAGGAGTTTCCGGCCAAGGCCGAGGCGTATGTGGCCTCGTGGGTGCGCGACGGCCAGTTTCAGGGAACCGTACTCGTGATGAAGGACGGCCAACCGCTGCTGCGCAAGGGCTACGGACTGGCCAACCGCGAGTGGAACATCCCGAACGCACCGGACACGAAGTTCCGGTTGGGGTCGATCACCAAGCAGTTCACGGCGGCGGCGATTCTGCAGTTGGTGGAGCGCGGAAAGTTGTCGCTTGAGGACCCGATTTCGAGGCACTACGCCGATGCTCCGGCGGCGTGGGAGAAGATCACGATTCACCAGTTGTTGAACCACACCTCGGGCATTGTGAGCTACACGGGGCTGCCCGGGTTCTTCCAGAAGCAGGCGATGATCGCGCGGACGCCGGTGGAGATCGTGAAGCTGACGCAGGAGATGCCGCTCGAATTCGATCCCGGCACGAAGTTCAAGTACAACAACACGGGCTATGTGCTGCTGGGGCATGTGATCGAGAAGATCAGCGGCGGCACTTACGACGAGTATCTACGGAAGAACATCTTCGAGCCGCTGGGGATGAAGGATTCGGGCTATGACTGGAACACTTCGGTGATTGCGCGTCGGGCGAGCGGCTACAATCCGGACGGAAAGCTCGCGCCGTATCTCGATATGAGCTTGCCTCATGCGGCGGGGTCACTCTATTCGACGGTGGACGATCTGGCGAAGTGGAGCGAGGCGCTCGAGTCGGGCAAAGTGGTGAGCAAAGAGCACTACGCGAAGATGACGACCGCGTATTTGAGCCAGTACGGATATGGGCTGGTGATGGAGAAGCGGGAGGGGCACGACGTGGTGGGTCACGGCGGCGGCATCAATGGGTTCAACACGATTCTGCTGCGCGCCCCGGCCGACAAGCTGACCGTGGTGGTGCTGGGGAATCAGGCGGGCGGCGCGCCGGATCAGATCGGCAAAGAGCTGGCGTCGATGTACTTCGGCAAGGACGTGCAACCTCGGCCCGTGCTGACGGAAGTGAAACAGCCGGCCGCGAAAATGGACGCCGTGGCCGGGCAGTATGAGCTGCGCCCGGGGTTCGTCTTGAAGGTGTGGCGCGAAGGCGAGCAGATGTTGACGCAGGCGACCGGACAGGGGAACCTGCCCGTGTATGCGTTGTCCGAGGACCGGTATTTCGCCAAGACCATCGATGCGCAGTTGGAGTTCAAGCGCGGAGCGGATGGGAAGACGACGGGGCTGGTGTTGCACCAGGGCGGGCGACAGATGGAGGCGTAGCGGATCGGGGATTAGGTGCGCAGGTGGGCGGCAAGGGGAAAGATGGGCGGTGCAAGTGGGCGGCCGCCGGTGCGGGTGGCGGCCGCGGGCGTGGCGGTAGCGCGGATGGGCAGCGCGGGTCGGCGGCAGCGGGCCGTCGGGCCCCGCGGTGTCAGTCGATCTTGGTGAGCTTGCGGTGGAAGCGCATGACGACGGTGGGGTCGGGCGCCAGTTGGACGTGGGCGTCGAGCTTGCCGTCGTAGTCGCAGAAATTGAGGACGTAGCGGATGGACTCCAGGCGGGCCGTGCGTTTGTTGTTGGCCTGGACGATGACCCACGGGCTATAGGAGGTGTGGGTTTTGCTGAACATCTGCTCTTTGTAGTAGGTATAGCGGTCCCAAAGCTCCTGCGCGCGCTCGTCGATGGGGGAAAGCTTCCACTGCTTCAGCGGATTGTGGCGGCGTGAGTCGAAG
>CAYUZM010000393.1:1494-2327 GCA_964449665.1 uncultured Solibacteraceae bacterium | reverse complement strand
GCGGCGCGTCTGTTCCTCTTTGGAGATGGAGAACCAGAACTTGATGATGGTGACGCCGTCTTCGTAGAGCATGTGCTCGAATTCGGGGACCTGCTGGATGAAGCGCTCGTATTCGGCTTGCGAGCAGAACTCGTTGACGGGCTCGACGACGGCGCGGTTGTACCAGGAGCGGTCGAAGAAGACGATTTCGCCGGCGTTGGGGAGCTGGCGCATGTAGCGCTGGAAGTACCACTGGCCGCGCTCCTCTTCGGTGGGCTTGGGGAGGGCGACGACGCGCATGGCGCGCGGGTTGAGGTGTTCGATGAAGCGGCGGATGGTGCCGCCTTTGCCCGCGGCGTCGCGGCCTTCGAAGAGAATGGCGATGCGGCGGTTGGAGGCTTGGACCCAGCGCTGGAGTTTCACCAGTTCGCCCTGCAGGGCGTGCATCTCCTGTTCGTATTGAAGGAGGCCGAGGACGCCTTTGAGGCGGATGTTGCGCTCGCGGAGCAGGGCCACCAGACCGGCTTTTGAGTTGACGAGTTCGAGGTCGGCTTGGGTCAGCACCACGCCGGACTGTTTAATGGACCGGGGTGCCGGGGCCGCCGCGAGCGTGGCGATGGCAGGCGTGGACGGAGCGCTGGCGGGCACATGCGGCGCGGTGGCGGAAGCTGGCGGCTCGGCGATCGTTGTAGGCGGCGGAGCGACGCGCGTGGGCGGTTGGGTGACGAGCGCGGGTAGCGGTCTTCGCGAGGAAGCCATACAGATCGTATCGGAGGGTTCGGTCCGGATTTGAGAGAAGTCGCGGGGCGGCGGACGAGTTGAAGTTCCGGGGGATTAGCCGCCGATGGACACAC
>CAYUZM010000393.1:0-1484 GCA_964449665.1 uncultured Solibacteraceae bacterium | reverse complement strand
GATTGGGGGGGGGGGTCAGGGACGGAGTAGGAATAGGGGAGCGGGAGGGTGCGGTTTTGGCGGGGTTCGCCTTCGGGCTCGGGGCCGTCGATGCGTTCGGCGATGACGATGACTTTGGGATGTTCGAGCAGGCGCCAGCGGCGCTCGAAGGCGATGTTGTGCCCGTGGAAGCGGTAGCGGGAGAGTTCGACGAGTTCGCCGGAGTCCCAGGAGTTGGAGTGCTCGTATTGGAAGCCGCGGGTGGGGTCGAAGACGCCGGAGGCGGTGGCGGCGGAGATGGTTCCGGCGGCGTGGGGATGGGCGGGAACATCAGGGGGCGGGGTGTAAGTGAAGAGCGACAGGTCGGGGGGCGTAGCGAGGTTGAGCGAGGTGGTTTCGACGGAGTGGAGGGTGGTTTGGGGATGGGGCAATTGAGGCGGGTGGAAGAGCATTTCGTATTCGCGGCGGAGAACGAGGGAGGTTTCGCGGTCGAGGAAGAAGCGGAGGGGGGCGGGGAGGGTGACCAGAGAGGGGTGAGGGCCGGGCTGATAGGTGACGGCGACGATGGCGCAGGGGCGCGGTAGTCCGTCGACCGAGATGGTGGCTTCGCCGGCGAGGGCGGCGGCGGCGACGTGTTCGTGGAGGCGGTCGTAGAGGAAGACGACGTCGTTGGTGGCGGGGTATTCGGGTTGGAAGTGGCCGGGGAGGCGGTGTTGTGGGGAGACGTGGTAGCCGGCAGGTCCGTGGAAGTGTGCGTGGTGGTGGAGGCCGTCGGCAACAATGGTGGGGCCGCGGCGGCCGAGGTGTTCGATGCGGGCTTGGTTGGGGCGGGAGAAGGCGGCGCGGGCGGATTGTTCGACGACGGAGCGGTAGCCTTCCTCTTCCTGGCGGGTAGTGATGAGGAGGCGGGCATCGAGGAAGGGGAGTTGGGCGTAGGCGGCGGCGGTGGCGCGGAGGAGGTCGATCGCTTGCATGGAGACATTATGGTGCAGGCCGTGGGTGGGCGGGCAGGCAGGCGCGGTGGGTGTGTGGGCGGGCCTGATTTTTGGGCCGCCGATGGACGCCGATTCACGCGGATAAGCGATTCGCTTGGTGGTGGGTGTGGCGGGGGGAGGGTCTATAGTGAATGAGCATGGCTGATGACGACGTACAGAAGACAGAGGAGCGGTTGCGGGCGGGGTTGGAGGCCGTGTTGGGAGCGGCGCCGGGGACGGTGTTGGGTACGGCGCGGCTGGAGGAGCTGATCGGCGAGGAGAAGCGGCGGGAGGTGTGGGCGGCGTGGGAGAAGGCGGCGGGGGTGCGGCTGCCGGCGCTGGATCATCCGTTAACGACGAAGATGGGATGGTTTGCGGGGGGATTTGTGGTGGCGTTGTTTGGGTTGGCGGCGTTGCGGACGGTGGGGGTGCATGTGCCGGGGAGCACGATGGCGGGCGGGGTGATTGGGGTGTTGCTGGGCGCGGTGGGATTGCGGTTGTTAGGCGGGAAAGCGATGGGGTTGCCGATGC
>CAYUZM010000392.1:0-5888 GCA_964449665.1 uncultured Solibacteraceae bacterium | reverse complement strand
GTGGAAACGACTTCAAATCCTTTCGGGACGAACCCACCCATCGAACAGGCTTCATTGCTTGTCAACTATTCCAGTATACAGATAAATGAATAGTTCGACTCTCCCATTCCTGCCACCCCCCTACTCCGAAAACCGGTACCCCGTCCCACGCACCGTATGTATATGCTTCGGCGCCGCCGGACTCTCCTCCAACTTCTGCCGCAACCACGCCACATGCACATCAATCGTCCGCGACGAAACCCCCGCCTGATACTCCCAAACTTCAGCCAAAATCTCCTCCCGCCGCAGCACCTTCCCCCGGTTGTCGATCAGATACCGCAGTAGCTGCATCTCCTTCGCTGCCAGCGTCACCGGCTCGCCCCCGCGCGTCACCACGCCCGCGTCGAAATCCACCTCCACCGCCCCAAACCGGTACCGCTTCACCTGCACCCGGTTCTCCTTCTTCACCCGCCGCAGCAAGGCCTCCACCCGCGCCAGCAGCTCCGCCGGATCGAACGGCTTCGCCAGATAATCGTCCGCGCCTAACTTCAAACCCACCACCCGATCCGCCACCTGGCTCTTCGCCGTCAGCATCAGCACCGCCACATCGCGCCCCCGCTGCCGCAATTCGCGGCACACATCGAAGCCGTTCTTCCCCGGTACCATCACGTCCCGATTCACCAGGTCGAACTCCTCGCCCAACGCTCGCTCCAACCCCTTCCGCCCATCCGTCGCCGATTCCACCTCATGCCCATCGCTCGCCAACAGATCCGAGATCGTCAGCACCAGCCCCGGCTCGTCTTCAACCAGCAGTATGCGAGAACTCATCCTGATACTCCGCCGGTGCCGCCGGTATTCTCATCACAAACTCCGCGCCCTGCATTGGCGCGCTCTCCACGCGAATCGTTCCGCCATGCGCCTTCACAATCCGGCGCACCAAATCCAACCCCAAACCCGTCCCGTGAATCTGGTCCTGCATCGCATACTTACCGCGAAAGAACGGATCGAATATGTGAGCCTGCTCCTCCAGCGGAATCCCCGGTCCGCGATCGGCCACGCGAACCTCCACAAACGCCCCCGCCTCCGTCTCCGCGCTCGACGCCGTCACGCCCACCCACTTACTCCCCTCCGTCCCATACTTAGCGGCATTGCTCAGCAAGTTCTGCATCGCATGCCGCAACGCCACCGCGTCGCCCAGCACCACCGGCAGCCGCGGCTCGATCTTCGTCTCCACCTCGCACGCCGCCGCCTGCAACTCCTTGCTCCCCCGCAACCCCTCCTCAATCACGTTCTCCAGCAACACCGGCTCATGCTTCATCGCGCTCTTGCCCGATCGCAACGAAGCAAACTGCAAAATCTGCTCCACCATCGCCGTCAGCTTCTGCGCCTCGGTCTCAATCAACGATCCATACCGCACCACCTGCACCGGATTCCCCGACAACTTCCCGCGCAAATTGTACGCCGCCGTCCCAATCACCGCCAGCGGCGTCCGCAACTCATGCGATACCCCCGCCACAAAATTCATCTGCAACTCCGCCAGCCTCTGCGCCTGCCGCGTATAGCGAATCAACACCCACGCCGTCGCCAGCAGCAACGCAAACAATACCGCCGACCACGCCACATTCCGCCACCGCGCCCGCTCCACCAGCGCATCCAACCGCCCTCCGCTGTCGCTCACATACAACAACCACCGCGACTGCGCCCCGCCCGGCCCGCGCAACTCCTCAAAAATCGGAACCGGCTCGCCCGCGCTCTTCATCACCTCGCGGTTGCCGGTGATCGTCACCACCGGATCTCGCCGCGCTACCACCACAAACCGGTTCTCCGGTCCCGCCTCTTCCCCCATGTGCTTCCGCAACAGCCGCCGCAAATACTCCCCGCGCAAATAGTCCACACTCAATTCCACAATCAGCCACGCGCGCTCCGTCCCCTGCCCCGGACCACCGCCCCCAAAAATCGGGAACTCCACAAACGCCCCATCGTTCTCAATATTCGGCGGCGGACCGTTCCGCAACGCCCGCTCCTCGAATCGCTCCTTCGCCCGCGTCCACTCCGCCGGCCATTCGGCATCGTGAAACGCTCCCGCATTCGCATCCAATACCCGCAGCGCCACGCGGCCCCCGCCCGGAACCGCCAACGCCAGCCGCTTCAATAGCGCCTCCCGCCCCCCTTGCGCAATCCAGCGCCGGTACCTCTCCACATATCCGGCTTCACTTTCCATCAATGCGCCTTCGCCCGGAAACCGCCCCGGCCGCGCAATCGCCGAAGCCGAACGCAGCTCGTCGTTGAACTCCTGCCGCACCCGCCGCAAACCCGCGTCCCGCTCGCTCTTGATGCGCTCCCGGTTCGCCTGCGCCACCTCATCGATCCACCGGTATTGCACCACCGCCAGCACCGCGCACAACACCCCCGGCACCGCCAGCAAACTCCAGGAGTAGCGCGTCTCCCGTCCCATCGCCGTCATGTCCATTTAGCCTACTCCTCCTACGCTAGCGCCCCCGGTTGTAAAAACGCTGCTAAGGGCTCGTAAAAGCGCGGTTAAGAGTGTTAAGTCTCGCCCCTTCCTGCGCGCAAATGAACGGCATTTCATTACCTGGCGGCGCGGAATGCTGCCTCCTCACGGTCCAATAATTTGTAACGAACACGGTCACGATTGGATCTACCCCAATACCGATGACTCGACTCAACGCCCTCCTCGCCGTCACAATCGCCGTTCTGCCCTTCTCGGCTTTCACCCTTTCTATGCGTGCCGACGTCGATGGCGCCGGCCCCAAACATACCGCCGCGCCCGGTGAAGACGCGCGCGCCTGCACGGAATGCCATCTCGGCACCGCCCTCAACGGTGGTCCCGGCAACGTCAAGATCGTACTTCCAGGGCCTGCAACCTATTCACCCGGCGTCCCCCAACACCTCCAAGTCGAGATCACCGATCCAGGCCAGCAGCGCTGGGGCTTCCAACTGACCGCCCGCCTCGCCTCCGATCCCGCCAATCTCCAGGCGGGCGACCTCAATGTTCTCGATGCCAACACCTATGTCATCTGCGCCAGTGGCCGCATCAAGCCTTGCCCGCCCGGCACCACTATCCTCTACGCCACACATACCGAAACCGGCACGCGCCTCGGTACGCCCAGTCCCGTTACCTTCGATGTCGAATGGACGCCCCCCTCCGGCGGCGGCGATGTCAAACTCTATGTCGCCGCCAACGCCTCCAACGGCGATAACAAGGAAGCCACCGGCGACCACATCTATACCGCCGTCCTCGACGTCGCCGCCGGAGGCCCTCCCCGGAAACCGCAGCTTGCCACCTCCGCCCCCGTCGTCAACGGCGCCAGTTTCCAACCCGGCATCGCCCCCGGCTCCTGGTCCACCGTTCGCGGCACTGATCTCTCCTCCACTACCCGCGCCTGGACGGGCGCCGACATCCCCAACGGCAACCTTCCCACTTCCCTCGACGGCGTCACCGTCACCATCAACAACAAACCCGCCTACGTCGCCTATATCAGCCCCACGCAGATCAACATCCTCGCGCCAGAAGACGCATCCTCCGGGCCCGTCATCGTCCAGGTCTCCAACAATGGCCAAACCAGCGAGCCCGCCATCGCCACCCTCGCGCCCGTGAGCCCGGCTTTCTTCGCCTTCGACGGCAAATACCTCGCCGCCACTCACGCCGACGGCTCCCTCCTCGGCAAGGCCGGACTCTTTCCCTCCGCTCCCGCCGCCACCACGCCCGCCCGTGCCGGAGAAACCATCGTGCTCTACGGCACTGGTTTCGGACCAACGAATCCGAAAATCCCCGTCGCCCAACTCGCCACCGCCGTCGGCACTATCTCCACGTCCTACACCATTGCCATTGGCGGCACGCCTGCCGCCATCTCCTTCGGCGGCCTCGTGCCCCCCTTCGCGCAGCTCTATCAGTTCAACGTCCAGGTTCCCGCCGGCCTCGCCCCCGGAGACCACGCCGTTGTCGCGCAAATGAACGGCATCTCCACACCCAACAGCGCCGCCTGTTGCTTCCTCACCGTACAATAGGCCCACGTGCCGCCACGAGCCAAACCACAAGCCCTCTCGGAACGCCAAACGCGCCTCATCGCCAAAGCCCTCGCCGACCCGCGCCGCCACGACATCTTGAAACAGGTCGGCGCCTGCGCCCAAGGCGTCCAGTGCTCCGACATCCGCGCCGGCCAAACCGTCTCCGCCGCCACTCTCTCCCACCACATCAAGGAACTCGAAACCGCCGGCCTCATCACCATCGTCCGCGAAGGCAAATTCGCCCGCCTCATCCTCGAACGCCAAGTCCTGCAAGCCTACCTCCAACAACTCAACGAAATCTGACGGCCGCCCTCCCCCAGCGCCCTCCACCCCACCCGCGCCCCACGCTCCGCCACCACCCATCAAAGCCCCATCCCATTCCATTCATTTCTTGTCTGCGTGCATCGGCGTCCATCGGCGGCCCATTCTCGGGCGCGCTTCCCACGCCCTCTCCCCTCCCCAGCCGCCCCCCAAAATCCCTGAATCCCTCCCACGTCCATCCACATCACTTAGACGGTTATCGAACTATCAAAGAAACTAGGAGAAAGTCATGTCGAAGCTGAACAACAAAGTCGCCGTCGTCACCGGAGCCTCCAAAGGCATCGGCGCGGGCATCGCCAAAGCCCTCGCCGCCGAAGGCGCATCCGTCGTCGTCAACTATGCGTCGAGCAAGGCCGATGCGGACCGCGTCGTCGCCCACATCAAGGAAAACGGCGGCAAAGCCATCGCCATCCAGGGCGACGTCGCCAAAGCCCACGACGTCCAGCGCCTCTTCGCCGAAACCAAAAAGGCCTTCGGCACACTCGACGTCCTGGTCAACAACGCCGGCGTCTACCAGTTCGCCGCCCTCGGCGAAATCACTGAAGAACAGTTCCACCGCCAGTTCAACACCAACGTCCTCGGCCTCCTCCTCGCCACTCAGGAAGCGGCTAAACTCTTCGGCCCCAACGGCGGCAGCGTCATCAACATCGGCTCCACCGCCAGCCAGTTGACCCCGCCCACCACCGCCGTCTACACCGCCACCAAAGGCGCCGTCGATGCCATCACGCACGTCCTCGCCAAAGAACTCGGACCCCAAAAGATCCGCGTCAACTCCATCAACCCCGGCATGGTCGAAACCGAAGGCACCCACACCGCCGGCGTCATCGGCAGCGACTTCCAGAAACACTTCGAATCCCAAACCCCGCTCGGCCGTATCGCCCAGCCCTCCGACATCGCCCCCATCGCCGTCTTCCTCGCCTCGCAGGATTCCGGCTGGCTCACCGGCGAAACCCTGCTCGCCTCCGGCGGCCTGCGCTAACCCCCGCCCCGCGCGCCTCCCGTCACTTCCCGCCCGCCACGAGCGCCTCGTTCACCATGCTCGTCGGCGGGCAAACGGGAATGATGTGGCGCAAACTCGGCCGCAGCCTCCCCTGTGTGTCGGCGGCCAGCAACTCACGGAACCGCGGCGGCGGACGCTTGTACCAAAACACCCACGTGCTGTATCGCGGCTTGCCGTCCCTCAGCACGCCAACCGGACCATAGCTGCACTGCGCCAAGTTCGGACCAATCGCGTCCAGCTCGTTCACCACCCGCGCGAACTCCGGCGTCATCCCATTGAGATCCACATAGTGGACCCTGCGAAACGAAACCAGCTCCTCGCTCCGAAGCGGCAGGCCATTGCCGATGGCTTCCTCGGCCCTCGCCTCGGCAATCTGCCGCTCCAGCTCGGGACCCTCGGGCAACGCCGTCAGATCCTCCGTCGAAATCGGATCCGTCTCCGCCGCCGCAAGCGGCGAGCCCGCCGCCCCGCCCGCCTGGATCGAAGGCTGCAGCTTGGAAGCAAGCAGAAGATTCTCCCCCATCTGCCGCATCGTCGCGCTCCGGCACGGAACTGTCTC
>CAYUZM010000391.1:0-5889 GCA_964449665.1 uncultured Solibacteraceae bacterium | reverse complement strand
ATCGCCCTGCACGCGAAACGGCTTGGTGTGGCCGTGCCGGAATAGCGCGCCCGTTCGAAACTCTTGCTCGACCACTAACTGTGGCTTACCTGAGTCGTTGCTCTCACGCCTGAGTCGTCGGTTTCGCCCAGAAATAGCGCGAGTGAAAACGTCGCCCACCAGACAGCCGTGGGGATCACAATTTGCAGTTCGTCGGCGCGATATGTGATGGCGAGAGCGCTAAGAACCATGTGCGCGAGGCACGTTGTCGCCGCGCACAGGATCATTGTGATTGCCAAGTCTCCTACCCCGAGTGACTTCAGCCAGAAGAATCGGACACAGAGCCAATAACCTGCCGCGCCGATTGCCGAAGGGAACGCGAACATCGCGTAGAAACCGGCCGAATCGTCAAGCGCCGCTATTTGCGACAGCAGCCACATTGGTAGAAATACGAAAAATGGTGTTACGGCGCTCACGACTGCCGCGAGTGTTACGAACGCCGCAATCGATCGCCATGCCTTCGGTCCTCGAAGCGTAATCGTGAGCGAAGTCGCATGAAGAACCCCCATCAGTCCGAAGAAGTAGAAAACACGATCCATCCACAAAGGGACATCGTCAAAGGCTATTGTGAGCCAATACGCGACCGCCGCGACAATCAGAGTGGAGATGTGTAGCCGATACCGGATCGTCGTCATCGCGCAACGAGTGCTCAGTTTCAGTCGATTTCTTCTCCAACAAATCCGCATGCCACAAGAAGCGCACGCCGCATCTCCGGCCATCGGGACTCAGGGATCGTCGTCAATACCGCGCCCATTCGATCCCGCTGAGCAAGCGAAACATGATCGAAATTCAGCGCGCATGCGACCGGCATCCCGTCGTCCTGCGTCAGAATTACTTCGGTGGACAGTCCACGAATTGTGCGTGTTGCGGGAACAACGATGAGTTCGTTCAGGCGGCCGAGGACCGAATCTCGTGTGAGGACAAGCACCGGCCGCCACTTATCGGGGAGCCGAAAGGTGTACCAGCGGATCTGGCCGCGTTTCACCCAACTTCCTCCCAGCCCTCTCCCTCCCAAGCAAGGGGCTCGTCGTCAGACGCGAACTCAATGCGAGAAGGTGGCATGGACCTGTAAATTGCGGCATCGGCGCTTCCCGGCGCCGCAATCAACTCCAGCAGACGCACACGCTCTGTTGGCGTCAGCGCCGCGACCAGCGGGAGAAGGTCATCCGCCGAAAGTGCCTTTGCCATCGCTTGCATTCTAGCAGGGCGCTTGCCTGTGAACATTTGCCTCCCTCTATTTCGCGGCCTTTCTCACGCCTGTGCAACTTTCCCTGCGCACTTCCCCATTCGCGCCGATATGTGCGAAAGGTTCCACCACGTCTCCCCCCAAACCGTGGATCCCGGCATTCATAAAAGGAGAACTGTTCCCTTGAACTTCGATCGAGAAATCAAGTCCGCCATCGGTGCGCACGGACTCTGGCGCACCCACCTACTCTCCGCTATCAAGGACGGCTACAGCGATTACACCCCCGCGCAGGTTCGGCAGGAACACCTATGCGCCTTCGGCCAGTGGCTAGAAGCAATGGACGATCCAGCCATCCGCGAAACGCCTGAATTTCAAAACTGCGCCGCGGTACACCGCCGTTTTCACCTCGTCGCCGCATCCGTGCTCAAGCTCGCCCTCAGCGGCAAACGCGAATCCGCCCGCGAAGCCATCGACGTCGGAGGTGAGTTCGCCAACGCCTCCATGGAGTTCACCACCGCCATGCTCCACTGGAGCCTGAACGCGCCCGTACCCCGCTAAAACACCAGCCCGCCCCATCGCCCCACGCTACAATGTGGCGATGGGTGATCCGGCCACGCCAGCCAACTTCGAACAAGCGCTCGACGAGTTGGAAAAGGTGGTGAAACAACTCGAATCGGGCGACCTTCCGCTCGAAGAAACGCTTGCGCTCTTCGAACGCGGGGTCGGCCTCTCCGACGCTTGCCGCAAACAGTTGGAATCGGCCGAAACGCGCATCGAAATCCTTCTCAAGCGCGCGGGCGAAGTGAAGCCCGAGCCCTTCGACGCCAAGAATGTTTGACCTCAACGCGTACCTAGACCGGCAGGGCGAGCGCATCCAAACCGCACTGGATGGGCTCGTCCCCGCCGAATCCGTCGAGCCCGCTACGATCCACCGCTCCATGCGCTACTCGCTCTTCGCCGGAGGCAAACGCGTGCGTCCCATCCTCGCCCTTGCCACCGCCGAGGCCCTCGGGTTCCCATCGGACGCCGCGCTTGCACCCGCCTGCGCGCTCGAAATGGTCCACACCTACTCGCTCATCCACGACGATCTCCCGGCGCTCGACAACGACGATCTCCGCCGCGGCCGCCCCACCAACCACAAAGTCTTCGGCGACGCCATGGCTATCCTCGCCGGCGATGCACTACTCACACTCGCCTTCCAGGTCCTCGCCCAAGCCCCGGCGCTCGATCCCGCGCAACGCCTCGCACTGGTAGAAGAACTAAGCCTTGCCTCCGGAACCGTGCGCGGCATGATCGGCGGCCAGGTCCACGACATCGAAGGTGTACACCAAACCCCCACCGCCGAACTCCTCGACAAAATACACCGCGCCAAAACCGGAGCCCTCCTCCGCGCCAGCGTCCGCTTCGGAGCGATCAGCGCGGGCCATCTCCCCGCCAGCGCGGCTTACGAATCCCTCTCGCAATATGGCGAATCCATCGGCCTCGCTTTCCAAATCGTCGACGACCTTCTCGACATCGAATCCACGCCCGAACAACTCGGCAAGACGCCGGGCAAAGACGCCGCGCAACACAAGATCACCTTCCCGGCCGTCTACGGAATCGCAAACTCGCGCCGTATGGCGAACGAACAACTCGCCGCCGCGCACGCCGCGATCGAGCCCTTTGGCGATCATGCCGCCGCGCTCCACGCCATCGCCGATCTGATCGTTCACCGGAACTCGTAACTCCCCATGCCCGCCGCCAAGTGCCGTCTCGATCAGTTGCTGGTGGAGAAAGGCCTCGCCGCCAGCCGCGAGAAGGCGCAGGCGCTCATTCTGGCGGGCGATGTAACGGTGAATGCGCAGCGTGTCTCCAAGGCCGGACAAGCGGTCGCCGAAGACGCCACCATCGAAATCGCCGCCCGCCTCCCCTACGTCTCGCGCGGCGGCTTGAAGCTCGCTCACGCCCTCGATCACTTCCACATCTCCGTCAAAGGACTCGTCTGCCTCGACGTCGGCGCCTCCACGGGCGGTTTCACGGACTGCCTGCTGCAACGCGGAGCCTTGCGCGTCCACGCCCTCGACGTCGGCCACGGCCAGTTGGATTGGAAGCTCCGCAACGACCCCCGCGTCGCCGTCTATGAGGAGATCAACGCCCGCTTCCTCACCCCGGACACGCTGCCCGAAAAGGCAGCCTTTGCCACAATGGATGTCAGCTTCATCTCGGCCACACTGATCTTGCCGGTCCTTCCGGTTCTGCTCACGCCCGAGGCGGGCCTCGTTGTGCTCGTGAAGCCGCAGTTCGAAGTCGGCCGCGAATCGGTTGGCAAAGGCGGCATCGTCCGTGATCCGGCGCTCCACGAAGAAGCCTGCGCGCGCGTCCGCGCTTGCGTAGAATCGTTGGGATTTGAATGCGGCCTGACGCCCAGCCCCATCACGGGCGCCGAAGGCAACCGCGAGTTCTTACTCTATGCGTACCGTTCACACGATCGGAATCATCTCCAAGCCTGACGCCCCCCAGGGCGGGGAAGTCGTGCCGCGCCTGCTCGCCTGGCTCGGCGAGCACAAGCTCACCGCGCGTTACGACGTGGTGACCGCCACTTATGCCGGACGCGACGACGGTCTCGCCCTCGATCAGGTCCCCGAGCATTGCGACATGGTCATCGTGCTCGGTGGCGACGGCACGCTGTTGATCGCCGCCAAGGCCATCGGCGAACGCGAAATCCCGCTGCTGGCCGTCAACCTCGGCTCGCTCGGTTTCCTCACCGCGCTCACCGTCGATGAGTTGTTCCCCGAGCTTGAGCGCGCCCTCAAAGGCCACCATCGCATCGGCCACCGCCGCATGATCAACTGCAAGCTCGAGCGCGAAGGCGAAACCATCGCCCAGTACCTTGCCTTGAACGACGTTGTCATGAGCAAGGCGCCCAAGGCGCGCATGGTGGAGATCGACGCCTGGGTGGGCCATCACTTTGTCTGCGCCTATCGCGGCGATGGACTGATTCTCGCCACGCCCACGGGTTCCACCGCCTATTCGCTCAGCTCCGGTGGCCCCATCGTCTTCCCCACGGTCGCCGCCTTCTGCCTCACCCCCATCTGCCCGCACACGCTCACTAACCGCCCCGTCATCGTGCCCGATAGCGAGAATGTCACATTCACCGTGCGCGCCCCGGACGACGACGTCTTCCTCAATATCGACGGCCAGCAGGGTATGGTGCTCAAATCAGGAGACCGCGTTCTCTGCCGCGCCGCCAAACACGCGTTGCGCCTCATCCGCCCGCCACGGCTACTCTACTTTGACGTCATGCGCCAGAAACTGCATTGGGGCCAGCGGGGACCGGCGTAGATGCCGCGCCTCTCACTCACCGCGTGGATCTTCATCGGCATGGCGTCGGGTATTGCGCTGGGCGCTGCCGCCCCCGACTTCGCGCGCCAACTCGCGCCCGTATCGAATATCTTTCTTCGCCTCATCAAATCGATCATCGCCCCGCTTCTCTTCGGAACTCTCGTCGCGGGCATCGCCGGATCTGGCTCGGTCAAAGCCATGGGCCGCATCGGCCTCAAGTCCATCGTCTACTTTGAAATCGTCACCACCGCCGCGCTCATCCTCGGCCTCAGCGCCGTCAACATCACGCGCCCCGGCGCAGGCATGAAGCTCGAACGCACCGCCGCCGAAACGGCTGTCAGCGCCAAGCCCCCGGAACTGTCCGCCATTCTCGAACACACGTTCCCGTCTTCGGTGATCGATTCCATGGCCCGCGGAGAAGTGCTCCAGATCGTCGTCTTCTGCTTCCTGTTCGGAGCGGCGTGTGCCTCCATCGGCGACCGCGCCCGCCCCGTCGTCGAGTTCGCCGACTCCCTTGCCGAGGTCATGTTCCGCTACACGAAGTACGTCATGTACCTCGCGCCCTTGGGCGTCGGCGCCGCCATTGCCGTCACCGTCGGAAGCAAGGGCTTCGCCGTGTTATTCGGCTTGGGGAAGCTCATCCTGACGATGTACGTGGCCCAGGTGGTCTTCGTCGCCTTCATCCTCGGCGCGGTCATCGCGATCGCGCGCATTCCTCTGCGCCGCTTCATCGAAGCCGCTAAGGAACCTTTCCTCATCGCCTTCTCCACGGCCTCCAGCGAAGCCGCGCTGCCCGTCGCCATGGGTAATATGGAGCGTTTCGGCGTGCCCAAACACATCGTCGGTTTCGTCATGCCCACCGGCTACAGCTTCAACCTTGACGGCACCACGCTCTACCTTTCGCTCGCCAGCGTCTTCGTCGCCCAGGCCGCCGGCGTCGAACTCACCATCACCCAGCAGGTGATCATGATGCTCACCCTCATGCTCACCTCGAAGGGCGTGGCCGGAGTTCCGCGCGCCGCGCTCGTCATTCTTGCGGGCACCCTCGCCAGCTTTCAACTGCCGATGGAAGGCGTCGCCGTGCTCCTCGGCATTGACGCCGTCATGGACATGGCCCGCACCTCGGTGAACGTCCTCGGCAACTGCCTCGCCACCGCCGTCATCGCCCGTTGGGAAGGCCACGACCTGACGCCCCAACCGTGACGACCCAACCATGACGACCCACCGTGACGACCCACCGTGACGCTCCCAACGTGATCCGGCAACCGTGACGCCCCAAACGTGCCCCCCCCCACCGCACTCTTCCTGTCCCTGGCCGCCGGGGCCGCCATCCGCTCCCTCGC
>CAYUZM010000390.1:0-5963 GCA_964449665.1 uncultured Solibacteraceae bacterium | reverse complement strand
GGTGGACACGCTCAAGGGCGCGGGTCCGTTCACGGTGTTTGCGCCCACCGACGCGGCCTTCGCCAAGCTCCCGGCGGGCACCGTGGAGAACCTGTTGAAGCCGGAAAACAAGGCCAAATTGCAGGCGGTGCTCACCTACCACGTCGTTGCCGGCAAGGTTACCGCGGCCGACGTGGTGAAGCTCAAGAGCGCCAAGACCGTGCAGGGCCAGAGCGCGAAGATTGGCGTCAACGGCGGCGAGGTGATGGTGGACGGAGCCAAGGTGGTGAAGACCGACATCATGGCCACCAATGGTGTCATCCACGTGATCGACTCCGTGATTCTGCCGAAATAAGCAGGCGGCTGCGGGGAGCGCGCGCCGGACCGGAAGAATATTAAGTCCGGCGCCCTCCGCACGGCGTCTGTAGTGAGGAAATCGCATGCCTGACGAAGTGCAACTACCGCAGGGCAACGAGCTGAACGCCTGGCGCACATGCCGGGGCGAAGCGCTCGGCGAGCTGAGCCAGCGAGTGCCCGTGCTGCTCGTTTTTCTCCGCCATGCCGGTTGCACGTTCTGCCGCGAGGCGATGGCCGACCTCGCCCGGCAGCGCAGGCGGATTGAAGCGGCGGGCGTTCATATTGTTCTGGTCCATATGAGTTCGCGCGAGCGGTTTCGCCGGTTCGCGGGCCGCTACGACGTGGCGGACCTCGATCACGTCACCAACCCCAACCGCGATCTCTATCGCGCCTTCGGGCTGAAACGCGGAAGCCTGCGCCAGCTCTTCGGATGGGAAGTGTGGAAGCGCGGCATTCAGGCCGGGCTGGGCGACGGTCACGGCATCGGCGCGGTGGACGGCGACAGCACGCAGATGCCCGGCGCATTCCTGATCTGGAAGGGGGCTGTAGTCCGCTCGCACCGGCACTACCTGGCGAGCGACCGTCCGAACTACTTCCTGTTCTGCGCCCTGCCGTTCTTGCGCGAGACCGGCGAAAGAGTCGATGTTCAAATCGCCTAACGCCGTCTGGCTGCCGCTTGCGCACTTCGCGTTCACCTGCTTCATGACCGGGTTGATTTGGTTCGTCCAGCTTGTTCACTACCCGCTCTACGGGGCCGTGGGCCGGGAGAAGTTCGGCGCCTACGAACGCGAGCACATGCGCCGCGTTTCCTGGGTGGTGGGACCGCTCATGCTGGCCGAAGCCGTAACCGCGCTGGCGTTGCTATGGCGCCCGGGTCCTTACGCCGCGAACTTTATTCTGCTCGCCATCACCTGGCTAAGCACGGCGGTGTGGCAGGTGCCGCAACACGAGGTTTTGCGCGAGGGCTTTGACGCGGAGGCGTCCAACCGGCTGGTGCGAACCAACTGGGTACGCACGGCTTGCTGGTCCGCGCGTTCGCTGCTGCTGCTCTACGGTTTGCCCGACATGGTGGCGATGACGGCCTTTGCGCCTTCGGGCATCGCGCCGCGGTAGGAGTGGATTTCGGTGGCATCGAAGTAGGCGCTATCGCCCGGCTCCATCTCAAAATCCTCGCCGTCGTGCCGTATGGTGAGCTTTCCTTCGACGACATAAATCAGCTCCTGCCCCTCGTGTGTGTGCGGCAGCGAGAACTCCTCTTCGTGCGGCGGGAAGAAGGCCCAGTAGCCTTGCAGTCCCTTGTTGTTGGCTGAAAAGGCCAGCGATTCGAAGTAGTAGCCCGGCGAGCGCAGTTCTGGCTTCTCGGGAAATCGGATTCGCTCGAGCGCGCGTACGAGATGGAAGGTGCGCTGGCGGGCGTCGCCGGCAAAGAAGAAGTCGAGGCCGACATCGAACACCATCGCGATCCGGGCCAGCGTCGGGAGCGTGGGAATGAGTTTGCCGTTTTCCAGTTGCGACAACATGGAGGCCGACAAGCCCGTGTGGCGGCCAAGTTCGACGAGGCCCAGCTTCTTCTTGAGGCGAAGCTGGCGGAGTTTGCGCCCGAGGTCGTATCCGGAGAGGATTCTTTGGATGGTTTCCTCGCTGCTTTCGCTCAACTGCAAATTCGTTTTAGCAAGACTCAATCCATCCATCTATATTTTTCTTTAGCTGAAACTGATTTCATTATAAAGGAAAACTTTCATCGCGCGCCAGTATCTTAGAGATAGGTGATTCCCACGATGACAACCACGACGGCCACCGTCCGGCATATGGATGAACTTGACCTCGTGAGCATGGCGCGCTCCGGGGATGAGACGGCGTTTCAGGAGTTGGTGCGGCGGCACTACGACCGGGCCTATAAGCAGGCGCTGTCGATTCTGCGCAATCCTGAAGACGCACACGACGAGGTACAGAATGCGTTTCTGAAGATCTGGAAGAGCCTGGGGCAGTTTCAAGGCAACTCGAAGCTGAGCACCTGGATCGCCCGGATTGTAGTGAATCAGTGTCTGATGCGGTTGCGGCAGGTGCGGCGCGCGCGGCTGGTTTACCTGGAAGATACGGCGGAGGGGGAGGACCGGGTGAAGATGGACCTTACCGATCCGGCGCAGACGCCCGAGGCGCAAACCGGCGAGGCCGAGATAAAGCAGTTGGTGCACCGCGAGATCCGCCGCATTCCCAGCCTTCTGCGTGACGTCTTTGTGCGCCACTATCTGGATGGCGTGCCGCTGCAGCAGGTGGCCTCGGAGTTGAACCTGACGCTGGGAGCGACCAAGTCGCGGCTGCTGCGGGCGCGAGCGGAGTTGCGCGAGCGGTTGGGCAAGCATTGCGGGCACTTGGGGGCGGCGACGCTGTTGTCGTGATCGCACCCAGCTTGATCTATGACTCCGGTCGAGCCATGCCATACTGATCTGCGGAATGAACCGGGCCGATTTCGCGGACGAATTTCCGGGCAGGCTTGTACGAACGGCGGTGGTCGAACAGCGCTCGTCACGCCCTGAGACGACAGAATGCGACGCCTACCTACCGGAAGCGCTTCCGCCACGATTCTTCATCACACCGCAGGTCCTTCAGAAACTATCGGCAGCTGATCGTGCGCTCGGTGAGCTTTCCGGCCTCACAAAGACAATCCAGAATCCGCTTCTTCTCATTCAACCCTTCCTACGGCGCGAGGCGCTCTTGTCGTCAAAGATAGAGGGCACGCGCACGACGTTGGAGGAGTTGTACGCATTCGAGGAGCAAATCCCATTGTTTGGGGAGGACGATGATCGGTCCCGGCAGGATGCCCAAGAGGTACTCAACTATGTCCGGGCTTTGCACTTGGGACGGCAAGTAGTGCGTACACAGCCTCTGGGCATGCCCCTCATCCGTGAATTGCATAAAACGCTCCTGCGCGGTGTGAGGGGCGAAACGGCGATACCCGGTGAGTTTAGGACAATACAGAACTACATTGGCGAGCCGGGTTCGAGGATTGCCGATGCGCGTTTTGTTCCCCCTCCTCCCCTTGAGGTGGAGCCGCTACTGAGAGATTTGCACGGATATATGAACAAGACCGATGACGACTGGCCTCCATTGGCGCGGCTGGCCTGGATTCACTACCATTTCGAGGCGATCCACCCGTTCCGGGACGGCAACGGCAGAATTGGCCGGCTGTTGATCGTGCTTCTGCTCGAGTCCTGGGGATTGCTTCCGGAACCACTCCTTTACCTCAGCGCGTATTTCGAGCGCAAGAAGCAGGAATACTTCGATCACCTGCTTGCCGTGAGCATGAGGGGTTCATGGCATGAATGGTTGTCGTTCTTTCTTGACGCGGTCGAGACTCAGGCACGGGACGCGATCCAGCGCGGAAAGCAACTTCACTTGTTGCGAGAGGAATGGGAGAATCAACTGAAAGCGGCTCGCGCTTCGGCATCGGCAGTA
Organism: uncultured Solibacteraceae bacterium; assembly: GCA_964449665.1. Taxonomy (GTDB): domain Bacteria; phylum Acidobacteriota; class Terriglobia; order Bryobacterales; family Bryobacteraceae; genus JAFLBB01. The sequence goes on along the minus strand of CAYUZM010000390.1, from coordinate 2,171 downwards.
CGGTTGATGGCAGAGCTGTTCGTGACACCAGTTCTTACGGTTTCTCGTGCCCAGGAAGCTGCCGGACTCGAGAGCTACCGCGGTGCCAGCATCGCGCTTGATCGGCTGCTCGATCTTGGACTGGTCCGCGAGGGCCGGTGGCAGAAGCGTCCGAAGGTCTACGTTGCACAAAAGATACTGGATATCTGTTCGGCCCCGTAAGAATTGATACCGCAGTATCATTCGCGCGGGTGAATGATACTTCTGGGCTAGAAAGTATAATTGAGGTCTACCGTGCTCTTCCTCTACCATCCCTCTCCCATCGGCGAGCTATTGCTTGCGGGGGATGGTGTGTCGCTGAGCCTGATCGGGTTCCCGGCGGGGAAGGGGCGGAGGGATCCGCGTCCCGATTGGACCGAGGACCAGGCCGCCTTTGGCGCGGCGCGGGGGCAACTGGACGCCTACTTTGCAGGCACGCTGCGCGAGTTCACGATTCCGCTTGCGCCGCGCGGCACCGAGTTCCAACTTGCCGTTTGGGAGGCGCTGACCCACATTCCCTTTGGCCAGACCATCGCCTATCGCGACCTGGCGATACGCATCGGCAACCCCACGGCTGTGCGGGCCGTGGGTGCTGCCAATGGAGCCAACCCGATTCCCATCGTGGTGCCCTGCCATCGTGTGATCGGCGCCGACGGCAGCCTCACCGGTTTCGGGGGTGGCCTCGACACTAAGCGCTGGTTGCTGCGCCACGAAGGCGCGGCCGGTCACACAGAGCGGGCGGAGCAGAGCGCGCTGCCCTTCGTTACGGAACCGTCGTAGGTTTCGCCGTCCGCAGTTCCATCGGAACGACTTCACGCTCCGCATAGCCCGTGTAGACCTGGCGCGGACGGGCGATCTTCTGTTCGGGATCGGTGATCATCTCCTGCCATTGCGCGAGCCAGCCGACCGTGCGCGGGATGGCGAACAGCACGGTGAACATCTCCGGCTTGAAGCCCATGGCCTGGTAGATGATGCCCGAATAGAAGTCGACGTTGGGGTAGAGCTTGCGCTGGACGAAGTACTCGTCGGCGAGGGCGATGCGTTCCAGCTCGAGCGCAATCTCCAGGAGCTTGTTCGGGCCAGTGACTTCGAACACCTGTTCGGCGGTCCACTTGATGATGCTGGCGCGCGGGTCGTAGTTCTTGTAGACGCGGTGGCCGAAGCCCATCAGTTTGCCGTGGCCTTCCTTCACCTTTTTCACATAGGCCGGGACGTTCTCCTTCGAGCCGATGATGGCGAGCATTTTGAGCACTTCTTCATTCGCTCCGCCATGCAGGGGGCCGGAGAGCGCGGCCGCGGCCGCGGCGACGCTGACAAACGGGTCGGCCTGCGAGCTGCCGACGGCGCGCATGACGTTGGTGCTGCAGTTCTGTTCGTGGTCGGCGTGGAGGATGAAGAGAATGTCGAGCGCGCGGGCGAGCGTGGGATGGGCGGCATAGCGGGGCTCGACCATCTTCCACAACATGTTGATGAAGTTGGCCGTGTAGCTGAGTTCGTTATCGGGATAGATGTATGGCAGCCCGAGGCTGTGGCGATAGGTGTAGGCGTCGATGGTGGGAACCTTGCCGATGAGGCGGAGGATCTGCATGCGGCGCGAAGCGGGGTCGTGGACGTTGCGGGCGTCGTCGTACACAGACGACAGGGCGGCCACGGTGCTGATGAACATCGACATCGGGTGGGCGTCGTAGCGGAAGCCTTCGAGGAATTTCTTGGTGGATTCGTGCAGCATCGTGTGATGCGTCACCTCGTCGCGCCAGCGGGTGAGTTCGGGCTGGCGGGGGAGTTCGCCTTCGAGCAGCAGGTAAGCGGTTTCGAGGAAGCTGCACTGTTCGGCGAGCTGCTCAATGGGATAGCCGCGAGAGCGGAGAATCCCTTTGTCGCCGTCGATGAAGGTTATGGCGCTCTTGCACGAGGCGGTGTTGAGGAACGCCGGGTCGTAGGTCATCATGCCGAAGTCGCCGGGATCGGTTTTGATCTGGCGGAGGTCGGCGGCGCGGATGGTGCCATCTTGGATTGGCACGTCATAGACGCGCGCGGTCCGGGAATCTTGAATATGAAGTGCGGGTATCGCCATTGCGGGCTCCTTCCAATCGATCTGGCTGGATCCGACGCAAGAGCCGCGTGCCGCGCAAGGGGCGGGCGTGGGCGATTTC
>CAYUZM010000389.1:3484-5969 GCA_964449665.1 uncultured Solibacteraceae bacterium | reverse complement strand
CCAACCGCTCGCTGGTCATTCAATGCGACCTCAAGCCCGCCAATGTGTTGGTCAGCCATACAAGCGCCGTCAAGCTCCTCGATTTCGGCATCTAGCGCCTCCTTTCCGAATCGGACCCCGCCGACCGCCAAGCCCACACCCACTCTTACTCGCCGCAGTACGCCAGCCCCGAACAGATCCTCGGCCACCCGCTTACCGTCGCCACCGATGTCTACTCGCTCGGCGCGCTGCTGTGCGAACTCGCCGGCGGCCGCCCGCCCAGGTCCGGAGACAGTTCACGCCCCGAGGAGCTTGCACGCGCGGCCGAAGAGGAACTCACGGGCCTGCCGCTCTCCGGCGACATCGAGCGCATCGCGGCCAAAGCCCTCCGCGCCGCACCGTCGCTGCGCTACGCCTCCGTTGCCGATCTGGCCGCCGATGTGAAGCGCTATCTCGACGGCCGTCCCGTGGAGGCGCGTCCGCTCTCGCATCTGTACCGCTTCCGCAAGTTCGCCGACCGCCACCGCCTGGCCGTCGCCGCAACCGCTCTGGTCGCCGCGCTGCTCATCGCCGGCACGGTTTTCGCCCTCCGCCAGCGTGGTCTCGCCGAACAACGTTTCGCGCAGATTCGAGCGCTCGCCAACTCCGTACTTTTTGAGATCCACGACGAGATATTCAAACTGCCCGGCTCACTCGACGCGCGCCACTTGCTGGCCAGCCGCGGGGTCCAATATCTCGACGCCCTCGCCGCCTCCGCCGGCACCGATTCCGCCCTGCAGTTGGAAGCGGCGCGAGGCTTCGTCCGCCTCGCCGATATCGAAGGCGTCTCCAATGAGCCCAGCCTCGGCCAGTCCTCCCGGGCGATGCGCCGCATCGAACGCGCCGGACAAATGGTGCGGGCCGTGCTAGATCGCGCTCCCCACGATTATGAGGCCCTCAGCGCTCACTACGTTGTGCTCGAAGCGCTCTCGTCGGTGTACTCGCTGCACGGCGATGCGCGAGCCATTCCCACCGCCGAGGAACTCCTCCGCGTCTCGGAGACCCTCGCCGCCGCGCGCCCCAACGACGGCAAGGTGAAGGAAGAACTCGCGCACGCACTCTTCGTTGTGGCGAACACCTACACGCAATCGCGCACCCACGGCAGCCGCGGCGTCGATGCGTGGCGGCGCGCCGTCGCCGCGTGGAAAGCGCTCTATGAGGAGAAACCGGATTCGCTCGATCGCAAGCGCGAACTCGCCCGCTCCTACCAGTTCCTGGCCGGCGCCCTCAGCAGGGCCGTCAAACGCGAAGAGGCCCGCGAGACCGCACTGCTCGCCTACGGCATGCATAAAGAATTGGCCCTCATCGACGACGAAGAGATCGACCACATGCTTGCCGCCGACGTTGGCCTGCTCGCCAACCTCTCCGCACAGCTAAAGCGCTATGCCGACGCCGTTCCTCTCTTTCAGGAACAACTCCGCCTGCGCGAAAAACTCGCCGCCAAAGATCCCAACAACCTCAACGCCCTTATGGGCATCGCCGGGACCATGGACCGCATCGGACTCGCTTACCTGCGCCTGAACCGTCCCGAAGAAGGACTGTCCTTCCTGGAGCGCTCGCTCGAACAGCAGCGCGCCGTACTCGCCAAAGACCCCGACAACGTACTCGTCAACCGGGAAATGCTTTATGTCCTGACCGACCTCACGGAAGCCAACGAAGCCCTCAAACGCCGCGATCGCATGTGCCGCTACGCGAACGAAACCACCGTTATCCTCAAAGGTCCCATCGCCCGCACCCGCGAGACGCCCACCGATGCCGCCAAGAAGCAGTACGTGAAAAAGGTGCTTGCTGCCTGCGCGTCTTCCGCCGGCGATTGATCCCCGCTCGTGCCGTCCACCGGCCAGAACCACGTCCACACGGCCTCGCGGTCACAAACCCGGAGACTGCGCTTCTCAAAGAACCCATTCCTGTAGTTAGAATGGGCGTCGGTTGATGACATTGGCCGGGCGGGGCACTTGCATTCAAGTATTCGTATTGCCGCGATTGCCGACGACCTCACCGGTGCTCTCGAAACCGGCGTTCATTTCGCCCGTGGCCCCGATGGCGCAATCGTCGTCACAAACCTCGGCGCAATGCCGGCCGGTACGTGCAGCATCGTCGCCGACATAGAAAGCCGTCATCTGCCGGAAGCCGAGGCGGCGGCCGTTGTGCGCCGCGCCGCCGTTGAGTTGAACGCCCGCCACGCCGACTTGCTCTTCAAGAAAACCGACTCTACGCTGCGTGGACCAATCGCCGCCGAACTGGCTGCACTGGTCGAATGCAACCCGGGCCGATCAGTTCTCTTTGCGCCTGGATACCCAAGCCTCGGCAGGACGGTTCGCGGAGGAGTGCTCCACGTCTTTGGCGTTCCGGTGCATTGCACGGAATTCGGCGCGGAACGGCTGAACCCGGTGACCGAGAGCGACGTGCGATTCCTGCTCGCGCCGCGCCTGCGGGCTTACCACTTTCGATGGTTGATCTCCTTGAG
>CAYUZM010000389.1:2726-3474 GCA_964449665.1 uncultured Solibacteraceae bacterium | reverse complement strand
CTGGCTGAGCCCGGAGTCCGGGGCCGAGGGGCGTTTCCGGCTCGTGCAGCGCCTGCGGCTCCCATTGCGCGTTCTCCGTCCCGATGAACTCGTGCGCGCGAACGACCCCACACTGATCATCGTCGACAGTGAAACCGACGACGACGTCCGCTCGGCGGCACGATTCCTGGCCGCCGAACCTCGCGGTTGGATCGCCGCTGGAACCTCCCTGTTAGCCGCACAGTTGGCCGGAGTGCTTCACTGGCCTCCCTTGCGCACGGTGCTGCCACCCGCAAACTGCATTGTAATCAATGGCAGCGTTCATTCCCGGTCGCTTGCCCAAGTGGCCGACGCCGCCGCGCGGGGATGGCCGCGCGTGTCCCCCGCGGAAATTCGATCTTCCGAGTGCCCTCCAGGATGGTGGATTTTGAATACGGACCAGATCGAGGGCGAAGGCGCCGACCGTGCGCGCCGCACCGGTGATGCCGTCCTCGCCATCCTTGAGAATTGCCCAGTGGAGGCGCTCTGCATCTTCGGCGGAGATACGGCGTTCGGCGTCGGCCAGTCACTGGGACAACCCGCGTGGATGCCGATGGGCGAAGTGATGTCCGCCGTGCCCATGTCCGAACTGGCTTGGAACCTGCAACAGTTGCGGGTCATCACCAAGGCGGGCGCGTTTTGACCCGTCGATCTGCTCACCCGGCTGAGAAACGCCGCCGGGGAGCCGGTTCGCGAACGGTGATATTCGGGAATCGACACCGGCGACGTG
>CAYUZM010000389.1:0-2716 GCA_964449665.1 uncultured Solibacteraceae bacterium | reverse complement strand
AATAATCGGTTCCCTCTCGGCTTGCGGCCTGCCTGGAAAAACCCCCACGCCGGCAGGTAACCCATTTCCCACCATGCCGCCCCGTTTAACCCAAACCCGCGCCCTCCACACCGGGTCTTCAACCCCCACCAGCACCACGCCGCAGGTGTTATCATCCCCCGCGGCAGCAACCTCCGCTCGTGCGACATCTACTGTAACAACCACACCCACCGCCCCCTGGCCTTCGCACATCCCAGGGGGCGGTGACCCCCCGCCTCAGAACGGCGGAATGCCCATCACGGCGTAGTTGAGCCAGTAGCCCGCAATCGACAAACCGTAGCCCGCCCCGTCATTGAGGCCCTGCGCAATGCTCGCTTCGTTGTCTCCAAACCACGATTCGATCTCGTCGACCACGGTCTCGATGTCCTTCTCAGCCGCCGAAATCGCCTGCTGGGCGGAAGCCGCCGTGGACTCGTTGGGATACTGCAGCCTCCGGTCCAGGAAGTTGCCCACGAAGGCAAGGTTCGTGCCGCCGAACGTGCTGAGCCCCGCAATCAGAATGCCTGCCCCCTCTGCGGCCTTGTTCTCTTTGATCATCATTCCGTACTGTGTCGCCGATAGCCCGGTCGGGTCGACAAACTGCGTCGGCCTGTTCAGCGCGAATTGATAGGGATGCCGCGAAGCGGGATGGTAGCTCGACCCGCGCGCCGGGTCTTTCTGCAGGAAACGTCCCATCGCGGGCCGGTAAACCCGCGCCCGGAAGTGATAGAGGCCGACGAAATCCATGAGTACCTCTTTTGCCTGGAAGCTGAAGGGGTTGTAGTTGATGCCGCCAAAGGCGGTGCCACTCACCGCGGACGTATGAATGCGGCTGCCCCAGGCATCGTAGGCCCAGCTCTGGAGCACACCGCCGGTCTCATCGCTCATTGCGATGATGGAGCCCTGTTCATCGGTGAGAAAGAAACGCGAGGCGGCGCCATTGCGGGCAAAGAGAAGTTCGTCGGTGGAAAGGCCGAAGGTGTAGCGGTGTGCAAGGTTGACTCCAGTGAACACGTGGAGGATATTCTCACCGTCGTAGACGTAGGAGCGGGAGGCGTTAGTGTTCATCTGGTCGCGCTGTCCGAGTCCGTTGTAGCGGAAGATCGCGAAGGGTGTGGAGACCAGGCGGTTGCGCTCGTCGAACGTCAGGTTGTAGCCGTTGCTCTTGGTCATGTTGCCCGCAGCGTCGTATGTCAACGCCTCTCCGTCGAAGGTGAGCTGGCGGTGATCGTTGCCGAACGTCGCCCCCGCGTCCAGCCGGTTGCCAACGGCATCGTAGGACCACGTCGCGGATCGATTGCCCCATTGCGAGCTGACGATGGTCTCCGACGTCAGCCGCCCCAGCGCGTCGTGGGTCCATGCGATGCTGCCGTCGTTGAGCACCGCGTGCGTGCGGCGTCCGGCGGCGTCATAGGAGTACACCCACGAGCGGATCACCGTGTTGGCCGGCGTGTACCAGGCCAGGCTCGCCAGTTTCCCTCGCGGGTCCCAAGTGTACGCCGCGCGCACGCCGTTGCTGTACAGCAGGCCCGCGCGCCGTCCGCTGCTGTCATAAGAGTATTCGGCCCAATTCGCACCCGTGGTGATGCGCGCAATCTTGCCGCTCGCGTCGTACAGGTACGTCGTCACCGAGCCATCGGGGGCGGTCATCGAAGCCCTTCGGCCGAGCGAGTCGTACGTGTAGCTCACCGTGTGGCCGAAGCGATCGGTCACGGACATGAGCCGGTTGGCGGCGTTCCGCGTGAACGTCATCGTGCCCGGGTGCGCGCCCGCGCTCACAATCCCGGTGACACGCCCTCGCATGTCTTAGTAGTAGGTTTCCGTCCGGCTGGCCGTGGTCTCGCTGGTCTTGCGGCCATAGGCATCATAGGCGAACTGCACCGCCCCGAGGCCCCTATTGGACGAGGCGCGATTGCCATCCGGAGTATACGTCTCGGTATGCACATCGCCGGCCGGACTCGTGCGCGACGTGCGAAAGCCGTTGCGGTCGTACATGTAGCCGGTGTTGCGGTTGAGCGCGTCCACCATCGCCGTGATCGAACCCAGCCCATTGCGCGTGTAGCGCGTCAGGCCGTTGGCCGGGTCCGTCACCTGTGTCAGTTCGCCGCTGCACGAGTAGGCGAACTGGAAGCCCTGCCCCAACGCGTTTCCGGTCGCCGAGGGCAGGCCAAACTCGTTCCAGCTCTGTGTGCGGAACAGCGAACCCGCGATCGCCACCGGGCCAGGCAGCCCGTAAGCATCCCACGACCGGTCGAAGCGCTGGCCCGCTCCGTTGTACGCCGTCACAATATTGCCCGTCGAGTCGTAAACGAAGTTCTGGATCCGGCCCGCCCCATCCGTAATGCGGAACAGGTTCCCGGCGGCGTCGTAGGAATACTGGAAAATCCCCCGCACGCTCGACTCGCTCAGCAGCCGTCCCTGCGCGTCATAGCTGTAGAGGCGTTCCTCCACCTGCGTGTTGCCCGCGTCGAATATGCGCGTCTGCGTGAGGTTGCCCTTGGCGTCATAGCTGAATGTCTGGTAGTCGCCGTTCGGCCTCGTCAGCCGCGCCAGCAGGTTCTCCGCCGTCCATTGATAGGAGGTGATCAGGAACGGCCCGCCGTTGGGACCGTCCGGTTCCGTAATCGGATTGCCGTTTCCGTCGAAGGTGCGCGCCATGCGCCTGCCGCTTGGCATCACCGTCAGATTCCGGCGGCCC
>CAYUZM010000388.1:0-5977 GCA_964449665.1 uncultured Solibacteraceae bacterium | reverse complement strand
ATGGAAACCGTCTTCTGAATCTCGCGAATCTTGCTCACCGGCGACATGCGCGCCACGCCGCCGTCCTTGCGGATGTCCGACGGAACCTTCACCAGCGCCATCACGGCGCACGCGCCCGCCTTCTCGGCGATCAGCGCCTGCTCGGCATTGGTGACGTCCATGATGACGCCGCCCTTGAGCATCTCGGCAAGGCCGACCTTCACGCGAAATTGATCGGTTAAAAACATTGTCTTACTCCCTTGTTTCAAACATTAGACGATCGCCATGTGTGGCGTTGCATACCGCTCCGGGGCCAGCGCCGCGGTGCGCCGCGCCGCCTCCCCGACAATCTCAATGCCCTTCTGAATTGCCGCCGGACGCAGCCCGGCAAAACTCAGCCGGAACGACGACGGATACCGTCGCGATACCGCAAACGCCGATCCCGGCAGAAAACTCACCCTGCCCCCCGTGGCATCCAACACCCGCTCGGCATCCAGCCCCTGGCGCAACGTCACCCACAGGCTCATGCCGCCCTGCGGACGCGTGAAGTGTTCAATCTCCGGAATTGCCGCCAACGCCTCTAGCGCCGCGCCCAGCCTTTGCCGCCCGGCGTCGAGCATCCGCCGCCGGTGCTCCGCCAAACCGCCCGACCGCGCAAACTCATGCAGGATGTACTGCGAAAGATGATCCGTGTGCAGGTCGCTCCATTGCTTGGCCTCGGCCAGCCGCTCAATGTGCTCGCGCGTCGCGCAAACCCAACCCACCCGCAGCCCAGGAAAGGCGATCTTCGAAAAACTGCCAATGTGAATCACCCCGCCTGTCTCGTCCAACGAGCGCAAACTGGGCATGTCCTCGCCCTCATAACGCAGCCCCCGGTAGATCGCAATCTCCACCAGCGTCACATTGTATTGCCGCGCCAGCGCTACCAGTTCCTTCCGCGACTCCATCGGCAACGTCGCCCCGGTCGGATTCTGAAAATCGGGCGTCACCAAAAGCAGCCTCGGCCTCTCACGGCGCAATGCCAGTTCAAGCGATTCCAGGTCCAGTCCAATTTCTCCCACAGGCAGGCCAATCAGCCGCGCTCCGCTTCGGTGAAACACTTCCCGCAACCCCGGATAAACCGGCTCTTCCACCATCACCAGATCGCCCGGCTGAACAAACGCGCGCGCCAACAAATCCAGCGCCTGCTGGCAACCCGAAGAAATCAACACACCCGCTCCCGCACCGTATGCCGCCGATTCATCGAAAGTACTTGCAATATACTCTCTAAGAGGCTGATATCCGAATGTACTTCCCAGTTGAAGCAATGACCGCAGCAGCTCTGGATCCTCGGTCGACCGCCGCAAAATCGCCTGAATCGCATCCAGCGGAAACAGCTCATCCGCCGGTCGCGACGACGAGAACGAAATCACCCCCGTTGCACCCGAACCCGGCGCATGTACAAACGTTCCCCGTCCCACATGCCCGCTGAGAAGTCCCTCTTTTTCCAACAATTCATAAGCGGCCGCCACTGTCGTCCGGTTCACGCCCAACGAATGAGCCAATTCCCTCGTCGCCGGCAGACGCATGCCATCCGCAATCGCGCCACTATGAATGTTGGATTTAATGGAGGCGTAGAGCTGCCGGTACAAAGGTTCTCCCGAATCCGGCGACAACGCAATGGCTGGCAACGTCACCGGGCCATTGTAGCAAATTGGATGGCACAATCAATCCCATGCGCCGGACACCCACCCGCCCCGGCTGCCCCGTCGTTCCCCGGGAACCTTCCCCCGAATCGGTTCGTAGACACTCCATGACCCGTCACATCGGTGCGCTGCTCCTCCTCCCCTCGCTCGCCCTCGCTCAATCCCCCTCAGAATGGTCCGCCTACGGTCATGACCCCGCCGGAACCAAATACTCCCCCCTCAAGCAGATCACCACCACCAACGTCGCCCGCCTAAAGATTGCCTGGACCTACAAAACCGGCGACCTCTATCCCGGCAACCCCGGCCGCCCCTCCTCTCAGCAAACCACGCCGCTCTACATTGACGGCATCCTCTACGCCACCTCCGGGTTCGGCCGCGTCGTCGCCCTCGAACCCGAAACCGGCCGCAAACTCTGGGAATTCGATCCCCAAACCGACATCAAAGCCGGCTGGGGCGACTTCGCCAACCGCGGCGTCGCCGCATGGCGCGACTCCCGCGCTAAACGCACCGCCAACTGCGCCCACCGCATCTATGTCTCCCCCGTCGACGCCCGCCTCTTTGCCCTCGACGCCAAAACCGGCCAGCCTTGCACTGGCTTCGGCAACGCCGGAATGATCGACCTCCGCATCGGCCTCAAAATCCCACCCGAAGGCAAATCCGACTACGAAGCCACATCCCCTCCCACCATTGTCGGCGACGTCGTCGTCATGGGCTCCGCCGTAGCCGACAACGGCCGCGCCCGCATGCCCAGCGGAGAAGTCCGTGGCTTCGACGCCCGCACCGGCAAGCTCCTCTGGACCTGGCTCCCCGTCGGCGAAACGGACAAAACCGGCGCCGGCAACGCCTGGTCCATCCTCAGCGTCGACCAGAAACGCGGCTGGGTCTTCGTCCCCACCGGCAGCCCCAGCCCCGATTATTACGGCGGCAATCGCCCCGGCGACAACCGCTTCGCCAACTCCGTCACTGCCCTCGACGGCAAGACCGGCAAGGTCGTGTGGAGCTTCCAAACCGTCCACCACGACGTGTGGGATTACGACGTCGCCTCCCAGCCCCTCCTGTATTCCGCCCAACGCAACGGACGCACCATCGAAGCCGTCGCCGCCGGCTCCAAAACCGGACACCTCTTCCTCCTCGAACGCGCCACCGGCAAACCTATCTTCGGCGTCGAAGAACGGCCCGTCCCGCAAAACGGCGCTCCCGGTGAAACCCTCTCGCCCACGCAGCCCTTTCCGCTCATGCCCAAGCCCCTCGTGCCCCATCGTCTGAAGCCGGAAGACGCCTGGGGCATCACGCCCGAAGACAAGCAATGGTGCGCGGAAAAACTCCGTTCCCTGCGCAGCGACGGCATCTTCACGCCACCCACCGAACAGGGCTCGCTCATCGTGCCCGGAAACGTCGGCGGCATGGCCTGGGGCGGCGCCGCCTGGCATCCCGGCGCGGACCTCCTCATCGTCCCCACCAACCGCCTGCCCGCCGTCATCCAGTTGATCCCCCGCGACCGGTTCAACCACGAACGGCAGCGCAAAGACCGCCTCGACGCCGAGTTCGCCCCCCAACACGGAACGCCCTTCGGCATGGCCCGCGAATTCCTCACCACGCCGAAGAAAGTGCCCTGCAACGCGCCGCCCTGGGGCGCGCTCACCGCCATTCGCGCCTCCACCGGAGAGGTCGCCTGGGAAGTTCCCCTCGGCTCGCTTCCTTGGCTGAAAGACGTGCCCGGCTCAGACCAGTGGGGCTCCCTCGTCCTCGGCGGCCCCATCGCCACCGGCGGCGGACTCGTCTTCATCGGCGGCACCTTCGATCCCCACCTCCGCGCCTTCGACGTCGCCACCGGCCGCGAACTCTGGAAAGGCGAACTCCCCTCCAGCGCCCGCGCCACACCCATGACCTACGCCGCGCCCTCCGGCCGCCAGTTCGTAGTCATCTCAGCCGGGGGCCACGGCTTGCCCGGCACCCGCCAGGGCGATGAAATCGTCGCCTTCGCCCTCGACAAAAACTAACTCTGCACGCGCCGCCCGCGCCCGCCGTCATATCGGACATGAAGAAGTGGCTCGCCCCCGCCGCGTTGCTGTTTGCCGCTCCCTGGTTCGCAGGCGCCCTCTGGTTCGCCGCCGCTCAACAGCCCAAGGAATCGCATCCGGACAACTTCGCCTACCCGCGCCGCCTTCAGGTGCCGAAGCAATACGGCAGGTTCGTCGCCGTCTACGCCGACCAGCTTCTCTTTGAAGACGACGAAGGAACAATCCGCAGCGTGTACCCCAATGGTGGCAAAGTGATCTTCGAGGTCCGCCGGCGCTGAACGCCCGTCCCGTGTGCACCACCGCGGTGTTGCGAAGCCGGATCAATGCCCGCGAACACACGGCAGCGACGTGCTCACCCCTGCAAGTAATGCTTCCGCAACAGGTCCAACGCCGACTGCGTCGCCATAAACCGCACCCGCTCGCGGTCGCCAAACAGCTTAAGCGTCCGCGCTTCGGTCTTCTGCGCGGACGACAACCCGATCACCACATGCCCCGGCTCGAAACCCTCATCCGCACCGGGCCCGGCAACCCCCACAATCGAGATCGCAAAATTCGCCCCCGTGCGGAACCGCGCCGCCTCGGCTAGATACGTCGCCGTGCCCTCGCTGTAGATCATCGGGCCGGCAATGTCCTCCAGCCGGATGCCCAGCAGCGCATGCTTCAAATCGCGCGAATAAACAACAAATCCACCATCGAAGTAATCCGAACTCCCCGCCACCGACGTCAATCGCTGCGCCAGCAGCCCGCCCGTGCAACTCTCGGCCACCGCCAGCGTCGCCCGCCGCGCCCGCAACAGCGCGCCCACGGCCGCCTCCAACGTTGACCCATCGCGCGAATAGATCCGGTCGCCCAGCAACTCCTCAACACGCGGACCAATCTCGGCCAGCAGCCGCTCGGCCTCCTCGGCCGTGTCGCCGTGCGCCCGGAAGTGCAGTTCCACATCGCCCGGCTTGGCCAGTATCGTCGTCGTTGGATTCGTGTACTGCGTATAAACCGGCGCCACCAGCGCGTCCACGTCTGACTCGCCCATGCCCGCAATGCGGTAAGTGAGAATGCGGATGTGTTGGGGCGGCATCAGTCCCTGCAGGCGCGGATGAATCTGCGCCGTGTAAAGCGGCTTCATCTCCTTCGGTGGACCCGGCAGCAGCGCGATAAAACGGTCCGGCGCCCACCGCAACCACTGGCCCGGCGCGCTCCCGTTTGGATTGGGCAACGCCTCCGCCCCCTCAATCAGGAAGGCCTGCCGCTTGTTGTTCTCGGCCATCTTCCGCCCAAACCGCGCGAATCGCGCTTCCAAATCCGCCAGCAATGCATCGGAGAACTGCAGCTTCCGCGTGGTCGCCGCCGCCGTGCACTCGCGCGTAATATCGTCCTCGGTCGGCCCAAGACCGCCCGTGATTATCACCAGTTCGCTACGCCTCGTGGCATCGCCGATGAACTCGGTGAGCCGCGCGCGATCGTCTCCGACGATCGTCTTGGCGACTACTTCAATTCCAAGGTCGTTCAGTTCGGCGGTAAGCCAGAGAGAGTTTGTGTCGATGCGTTGCGGAGTGAGCATTTCGCTGCCCACGGCGATGATTTCAGCGTTCACGTCCCTACGAGTATGGCCTAGAAAGCCCCCGAATCCAAATGGGCCCGCGTGCATCCAACACTGACCGCTAAACCAGTGGCGCGGGGTGACCGTAGGCCGTCCGAAAGGACGCAAGGAGGTGCCGAATGGCGCGTAAGTTTGAGACCGGTAGTCTGCCCAATGCGCTCGGAAAACAGGAGCAGAAGTTTGCCGCAACGAGGGACCACTTCTTCATGGCGACCGTCGGCGAAAACGGATGGCCCTACGTGCAACACCGCGGCGGGCCGGCCGGATTCCTGCATGTGCTCGACGCGCGCACGCTCGCTTTTGCCGATTTCAGCGGCAACCGTCAATACGTAAGCGTGGGAAATTTGAAGAACGATTCGCGCGCCGCGCTAATTCTGATGGACTATCCGAATCAGACCAGGCTGAAGATCCTGGGGCGCGTGGAACTGCGCGAAGCGAACTCGGATCCCGAACTCATCGCGCGGCTCGCATCAAGCAGCTACAAGGCGAGAATTGAGCGCGCCATGCTGATTCACGTGGACGGGTTCGACTGGAACTGTCCCCAACACATCACCCCACGTTATACGTTGGAAGAAATGGAGCGGGCGCTCGAACCGATGCGCAAGCGCATGGCGGAACTGGAGAAGAAGGTCGCGCAATATGAACGCGCGAAAGCTTAAGGCAGCGGCCGTCCCTCAACCCCGGTGTACACCCTG
>CAYUZM010000387.1:0-5985 GCA_964449665.1 uncultured Solibacteraceae bacterium | reverse complement strand
AATTCGGCATCGGTCGCCAGCGGCGAGGGCTCGATGTGGAGCTTCTGAAGCTTGGCGTCGATGTGCTGGTCGATGTAGTTCTGCTGGACGGCGGGCTTCCACGCGAACCCGGGCTTGGGGTTCATCACCGTCACGGGAATGGTGGCGAGCTTGCCCTGGTAGCGGACGAGCAGCGTCGCTTCGCCGATCCGCTCGCCGCTCACCTTCGCGGCGGCGGCATCTACTTTCGCCAGGTCGGTGACGTTCGATTCGACCGTCGCTTCTTTGGTTACGTCGCGTGTCTGCCCGTCGGCGAACTTGGCGCGCACCTTGATTTGCACGGTCTCGCCCGGCTTCGGCATGCGAACTTCGGTGGGCTCCACTTCGAGCGACGCAACAGCGTCTTTCGCCGCATCGCCATAGGGCACGCCTTGCGCGATCCAGTTCTCGATGATCTTGAAGTAGGCGGAGTCCTTTTCAAAGCGCAGTCCACCGCCGTGCGGCACCTGCTGCGCGGGCTTGGCGAGCATGAGGCTTCGCGCGGGTTCGGCGCGATTGAAGCGGCGGCCGGAAAGATCGTAGAGCAGGGCTTCGTAGTCGAACTGCGGATCGTAGCCGCGCAGCGAAAGCTTGAAGCCGTTCTTGCCTTTTGCCGCGCCGTGGCAGGGGCCCGACGTGCAGCCCGCCTTGTTCAGGATGGGCGCGACGTCGCGCAGGAACGTGACGGGTTCGGCGGCGCTGAGGCCGACGCACATCATGCCGGCCAAACTAAGGCCGGGTAGCAGTGGACGCATTCGCGGTCTTCTCCTCCGAATCATGAACGGGCACGGTCAGAACTTGCAGCGGCGAGTAGATGTCCTCTTGCACGCCATCCACCACCATTCGTCCGTTGATCCCGATGTTATATACGGCGGGCAGCGTGTTGCGCGTGGTAGTGACCAGGAACGTGCCGCTCTTGGGGTCACTCTTATCGACGGCCATTTCGATGACGCGCAGGTCGATGAGGTTGGGCAGATCGACGCCGACGGTCTCCGGTACGCGCTGCATGGCGTTGCGCACGCGGTAGTGCCAGCGGTAGCGGTATTCGAAGCCCGCTTCCTTCTTGGCCGTGCTTTCCAATTTGAGTTCGAGCGTGGCCGGAGGCGCATCGCCCTTCATCGCCGGAAGCTGATAGCCGAGCCAGCCGCCAGTCAGCGGACGCTGGCGGTCGACCACGCCTTGCGTGTTCGCGCCCGCGATGCCGATGGCGTAGGCCAAGCCGGTTGCTTCGCGTTCGATCAGTTTGCCGTCGTCGCTCTTGCCAATCACTTTGAAGGCAAGCTCGCCTTCGGAGAACGGCGAATCGGCGGGCGCGCTGAGCGACACGAATCCGCGACGGGCGTTGGAGCGGTTCGACGGGTCGGCGATCTCGCCGGGAATGTCGCCTCCGGCGATCTCAATGCCCTTGGGCAGATTGATGGCCTCGACGCGCAACGGCCCTGTGTAGCCACGGCGCTCGATGTTGAAGTTCACGATGGTGGTGCCGCCCTTAGGAATGTTCACGAAGGGCGAGGTGATGGTGGCGCGGAAGTCGTAGGGCGAGCGATAGGCGCTGAAGCGGTACGCGTAGTGAGTGCCGCCGCGGCGGGCCAGGTCTTCGACCGTAACCGTGAGTTTGTTCACGCCGTCGGGCACTTTGAATTGCAGGTACGGGTCGCCCAACGTGCGGCTGCTGGCCTGCACGGCAGCGACATCGACCGGAAGTGGACCGTCGCCGCCCGAGGCCAGGCGCGTGCCCTTCTCGTCATAGACGGTGATGAGCCCGGTGAGCTTCGAGGTGCCCAGTTCGCGGGCCTGCAATTCGAAGATGAAGTCCTCGCCCGGCTTGACGGCGACTTCGTACTTGTCGATCTCGGCGGGCGCGGACAACTTGCCATTCACGGTGACCGGGAGTGTCAGCGGCCCGTTGACCGGCTCGCGCACTTCGGGGTAGTCGCCCACGGCAAACGGCAGCGGCAGCGCGGGTGAATCGGGAAGGTTCACGAACACCTCGGGCGTCTTCGTTTCCTTGAGATTCACCTTCACGCTTGTCTTGGCGAGCGCGACCTCCACCTGCTGGCCGCGTTGTCCGCCGAGAGGGAACAGTTCGGTGGCGTAGGCGTAGTTGCCGGTCTTGAGGCGGTAGTAGTTTTGCGCCTGCTTGGAGAAGCGCGCATCGTGGACTTCGACGTAGTAGAAGCCTTCCTTGGGGAAGGTCATGTCGAGGCGCGCGTCGAGTTGCAGGAGGGGGTCGTCTTCCGAGCGTGCGATCATTTTCCCCGCGCCGTCGAAGACGATGATGACGGGGTCGATGGCCGAGCCCGCGCGGCGGGCGTCTACTTCGAACACGCGCCGCTCGCCCGCTTTGACTTGCACGCGGTAGACGTCGCGTTCGGCGCCCATGAGCGTGCCGTTGAGCGTGAGTGGCGAGGAGGGAATGGTCTGCGCCTTCTCGATGGAGTCGTTCTGATTCGGCAGCGAGCCTTCGCGCGACTCTTCTTCGATCAGTTCCGGAAATGCGCCGATGCTGAAGAGCAGGATGTTGGAGAGACCCGACTGCGTCTTGACGCGCACGGTGTAGACGCCCACGCTCCAATCGCCGGTTGGCTCCACGAGGAAGGATGCCCGGCGGCTTTCCATGCCCGGTTTGTCCGAGCCGAGCGAGGTGAACGACGCGGGCAGGTTGGAAACGATGGTGGTGCCTTCGCCCAATTCGCGGCCAACGACGGTGAGCGTGAAGGGGCGGCCTTTCTGCGCGCCTCGCGGTTGCAATTCATTGAGCGTGGGCGCGGCAGCAAACGCCGCGGCGGTGAACACAAGTGCGGCGTAGAACTTCATCGGCCACCTCCTGCTTGCGCGATGCCCGCCGAAAGCGGCACGGGGACGAATGAGTGAGCCAAGGTGCAGTCCTTCGAGTTGTAGATGCGCACCTTGCCGTCGAAGCCGCCGGTGGCGAGTTGCGCGCCATCGGGCGAGAAGGCGACGGTGTAGATGCCCGCGCTGTGGCCCGAGCAGGAGGCCTTGCGGTCGCCTGTTTCGGGGTCGTAGAGATTCACGTTGGCCGAGGCGCTGGCGACGGCGATGCGGGTGCCGTCGGGCGACCAGTCGAGTGCGGTGATGGCGCCGTCCTGGCGTTCGAGCTTGCGCACGAGCGTGGTGTCGTCGGCGATCTTCATGTTGCGCGGGCGGTCCATCAGGTAGATGTAGGGGTAGCGCTCTTCGCCGCCGAGCACGACGACGTCCTTCTTGGGGTGGCGGGCAACGGCGGCCAATTCGCCGCGCAGCAGGTTGACGTTTTCGAGGAAGGCGCCGGAGTTGGCGTCGATCAGCTTGGCGGCGCGGTCGCGGCCGGCGGAGACGAAGCGCTTGGAGTCCATTCCGAAGACGGTGGCGAGCACCCAGTTTTCATGGTTGCCGATCTTGTAGAGTTCCTTGCCGGTGGCGGTTTCGAGCACGTGCACGGTGTTGTCTGCCGCACCGACGGCGACCTTCGACGCGTCAGGTGCGAGCGAGGCGCCAAAGACGGTGTCGTTGGTGAGCGTGGCCGAGCGCAGCAGTTTGCCCGCGCGCGCGTCCCACACCTGCACTTCGCCGAATTGCGCGGGCGTGCCGCCGCCGGCGATGAGCAGGTTTCCGTCTTTGCTGTAGGCGAGCGAGAGAATGCGTTCGGCCTGGCCTGGCAGGCGATGGACGAGATTGCGGCCGTCACTGGAATGGACGAGCACTTCGCCGTTGCCCGAGACGGCGATCTGCTTGCCGTCGGGCGAAAAAGTGAGCGCGGTGATGACGGGCGGCTGCAGGTAGACGGAGGTGCGGCGGGTCGTGGTTTCAACGGTGGAGTCGTTCTTCGCGCCGTCGGCGATCCAGTCCTTAATGATCGTCACCTCTTCGGCGCGCAGTTCGGGCTGCGCGAGCGGCATGCGGGGCTGCTCGGTGCCGCGGATGTAGCGGAGCACCAGGCTATCGTCGGGCTTCCCGGCGACGAAGGCGGGTCCGAGCTTGCCGCCTTTGCGCAGGGCGTCGAAGGTGGTGAGGTCGAGGTCAGAGGCTTTCGAGGCCGGCTGGTGACATCCGGCGCAGCGTTTCTGCAGGATGGGGCGGACGTCGCGCGTGAAGGATGGCGCGGCGGCCAGCACCGCCGACGATACCAGAAATGCCCAGAAAAGCTTACTATTCATCGCGAGCCCTCAAATCCGTACTTGGAGCATATCACCGGGGGCGGTTCCGTGGTGCGGGAGACGGGCCGCTGACGTAAGCTATTCCCATGCTTGTTTCCCGCCGCGACGTCCTGTCTTCCGCGCTGATGGCCCTTCCCGCGTGGGCCGCTAAACAAGGTGAAGGCGATTGGGGTTCCTATGGCGGCGATCCCGGCGCGACGCGCTTCTCTCCGCTGAACCAGATCAAGGCTTCCAACGTGAGCAAGCTGAAGGTGGCCTGGACGCACAACTGCGGCGACGCCTCGCAACGTCCGCTGACCAATATCGAGTGCACGCCGATTGTGGCCGGGGGGGTGATGTACCTGACGACGGCTCGCGTGCAGGTGCGGGCGTTGAACGCGGCAACCGGGCAGCCGCTGTGGAACTACAACCCGCTGGCGGGATCGCGCCGGGCGACGGGTGTGAACCGCGGCGTGACGTGGTTTGAAGACGGCAAGGACAAGCGCGTGTTCGCGGCGATTCAGGACAAGCTGCATTGCCTGAACCCGGCGACGGGCGAACTGGTGAAGGGTTTCGGCGACAACGGCATTGTCGATCTCGCGGCGCAGTTCGACGCCGATATGACGGGGCTGAGCTACCGCGTGACGAGCCCGCCCGTGGTGGTGGAGGACACGCTCATCATTGGCGGCGGCGGCGGCGAGGGGCCGCGTCCGGAAGCGCCGGGGCACATTCGCGGCTACGACGTGTACACGGGCAAGCGGAAGTGGATCTTCCACACGATTCCGCATCCGGGCGAGAAGGGTTATGACACGTGGCCCAAAGAGGCGTGGAAGAAGAACGGCTCGGCGAACAACTGGGCGGGCATCAGCGCGGACCTGAAACGGAAGTGGGTGTTCGTGCCGACCGGTTCGGCGACGTTCGACTTCTGGGGCGGCGACCGGCACGGCGACAACCTGTTCAGCGATTGCGTGCTGGCGCTCGATGCCGCGACGGGCCGGTTGATCTGGCATTACCAGGTGGTGCATCACGACGTTTGGGATTACGATCTGCCCGCGCAACCCGCGCTGGTGACCGTGCGGCATCAGGGCCGCATGAAGGACGCTGTGGCGCAGGTGACGAAGATGGGAACGATGTTCCTGCTCGACCGCGAGACGGGCAAGCCGATGTTTCCGGTGGAGGAGCGGCCCGTGCCGAAGAGCGATGTGGAGGGCGAGAAGCTTTCGCCGACGCAGCCGTTCGTGTTGAAGCCGAAGCCGTTCGCGCGGCAGGAGGTGAACGAAGACCTGCTCACCGACATCTCGCCGGAGGCGCGGGCGTTCGTGATGAAGCGATTCAAGGAACTGCGGGGCGGAGGACCGTTCGCGCCGCCGAGCCTGCAGGGAACGATCTATTCGCCGGGCACGCTGGGCGGCGCGCTATGGGGCGGGTGCGCGTTTGACCCGGCGCGGCAGCGGCTGTTCGTGAACTCGAGCGAGTTGCCGAGCATCGTGCGGTTGACCGATGAGCGCGGCAAGCAGGCGTATCCGTTTGGCGTGGCGGGTTACGAGAAGCTGGTGGACGGCCAGGGGTATCCGGGCGTGAAGCCTCCGTGGGGGCACATGACGGCGATCGATTTGAAGACGGGCGATTTCGCCTGGCGCGAAGTGCTGGGCGAGTATCCGGAGCTTGTGGCGAAGGGCATTCGGAAGACGGGGACGTTCCAGTTGGGCGGATGCATCGCGACGGCGGGGGGCCTTGTGTTCGTGGGCGCGACGACGGATGAGCTGATTCGCGCGTTCGATTCCGATAGCGGGAAGGTGGTGTGGGAGTACAAGCTGCCCGCGGGCGGCTA
>CAYUZM010000386.1:0-5986 GCA_964449665.1 uncultured Solibacteraceae bacterium | reverse complement strand
GAACGAGACGAACAATACCGCGCCTTTTGGGTGGACGCCTACCATGCCGGCTATAAGAACGCCGCCGAGGTGGACCGGCTCGTGGCCGATGTGGCGGCCTCGCATTGCAACGCCATCTTCGTGCAGGTGCGCCGCCGGGCCGACAGCTACTATCTGAAAACGATTGAGGTGCCCGCGCAGGACCCGACCTACACGCAGAGCTTCGATGCGCTCGAATATCTGACGGAACGTGCCCATGCGCGCGGCATTGAGGTTCATGCGTGGTTTGTCGTGTATCCGCTGTGGCAGCCGAATCTGCCGCCGCCCACCAATCCGGCGCACCTCTACTACCAGCACGGGCCGGGCAAGTTCGGACGCGACCTCTGGCTCTCGTTTTCCAGCGCGGGCCGGGTCGGGAACTCGCTCGAACCGGGCCATCCCGATGTCCAGCGGTACCTCGCGCGCGTCATTACCGAACCCCTGCGCGACTACGACATCGACGGCATCCACCTCGACTATATTCGCTACGACGAAGGCGCCGACTACGGCTACAACTTCGTCGCCGTGGAGCGCTTCCGGAGGCTCACCAACGCCCACGCCGCGCAGCCGCCGCAAGCCACGCCCGAGGAGTGGAACGCCTTCCGCCGCAACCAGGTGACGAGCCTGGTGCGCCAGATCTACCTGCGCGCGCACGAGATGAAGCCGAACGTGAAGCTGAGCGCGGCGTTGATCAGTTGGGGTAACGCACCGCAGAACGAGACGGGCTTTCAGTCCAGCGCCTCATATGCAAAGGTCTTTCAGGACTGGCTCGGCTGGATGAAGGAGGGCATTCTCGACCTGGGCGTGCCGATGCACTATTTCCGCGACTCCCACGGCGCGGCGCGGCTGGAACGCTGGTTCGAGTTCGCCCGCGCGTTCCAATACAACCGCCGCTACCTGCCCGGCATCGGTCTCTATCTGAATCCCGTGAGCGCTTCGCAACGCCAGATGACGCGGCTGCTCAAGGCGAGTCTACCCGGTTCGACGCCCGCTGGGATTGGCCTTTATAGCTATGCGAGCACGAGCACGCTCAATGCCGCGGGAGTGCCGGTGCAGCCCCACCGCCATTTCCTCGATACGGCCGCCGCTTTCTTCGGGCGGCCGGCCGAAGTGCCGCAACTGCCTTGGATCGACGCGCCGCGCGCGGGCCACCTGGCGGGATCGCTCACCGCGAATGGCGGCGAGGACTGGTGGCTCGATGGCGTGAGGGTGACCGTGCGATCGGAGGAGGCGAAGGACCTTGTCCGCACGAGCGACTCCGATGCCACCGGGTTCTTCGGCTTTGTCGACCTGCCGCCCGGCCGCTACCGGATCCGCATCGAACGGGGCGCGTCGGCGCTGCACGTTTCGGCTCCGCTCGATGTCGCCGCCGGACGGGTGACGCGCTACGACGTGGCCCTGCGGGCTTCCGATCTGAAAGCCGCTTTACCTAAGGTCACGGGCGCCGACCGCGACGTGTATGTGGGCGGCGAGGTGGTCACTCTGCGGGGGACCAATCTGGCGCCCGCCGCCGCCAGCGCGCCGGCCGATGGGGCGCGGGAACTACTCGGTGGCGTTCGCGTGTACCGCCGCGATGGCTCTGCGCTTCCCTTGCTGCGCGTCTCCGACGCCCGCATCGACTTCGCGCTGCCCGCTCGCACCAGCGCGACCGAGACGTTGACCATCCGCCATTCCGGGCTCGATTCGGCGAACTTCACCATCCGGACCGCTGCCGCGGCGCCAGCGATAGAGGCGATTCGCCCGCTCGGCGTGGGCGCGTTTGAGATTCACGCTCGCGGACTTGGCGCGGTGCTCGACCGGCTACGCGTTCTCTATCCCGGTGGCACGGCCGACATTCTCGAGAGCGAACCAGTGGCCGCGCAGCCCGGCCTGCATCGAATCAGCGTGATGATCGAACCGGACGCGAGTGGCGAGTTCCGTCTCGAAGCGGCAGGAGTGCTTTCGGCGCCCTTTCCGTTCTAGGATGGTTCTCCAGTGAGCCAGGAGGAACAGCTCCGCCAGCTGGGCGAGCGCATGGACGCGCTCACCGCCTCCAATGCCCGCCTTGTTCGCCGTGTGAATGAATTGGAGCGGCGGTTAGGTGGGCTCACGGGCGAACCGGCGGCACCCGCGCCGGCCGCGCCTGAATTCGCCGCGCCCAAACCGACCGCGCCCGAACTGGTACCGCCCGAACCTGCGCCGCCGAAGCCGCCGCTGATCGAACAACCCGCGCCCACGCCGGAGCCGGTTGCGGAAGTGCTTCCGCCACCCACGCCAACCGAAACGCCCAGTCTCGAATCAAAGCTCGGCCTCGCATGGGTAAACCGCATTGCCGTGGTGACGTGCATTTTCGCCGCCGCGTTCTTTTTCAAATATGCCGCCGACAATGAGTGGATCGGGCCCAGCGGCCGCGTGGTGCTGGGGCTCCTTGCCGGATGCGTTTCGATCTTCTTCGCCGAACGCTTCCATGCCCGCGCCGGGCGGGTCTACTCGCCGGGGCTGTGCGGCCTTGGCGTATCGCTGCTCTATCTGTCCTTCTTCGCCGGCTTCCATTTCTATCAGCTGCTGCCGCAGGGGCCGGCATTCGCCATGATGGCCCTCACCAGCGTGTTGGCGGGCGCGCTGGCCATGCGATTCGAGTCGCAAGCGATCGCGGCTCTTGCGCTCATAGGCGGGTTTCTTACGCCCCCGCTGCTTTCCACCGGCCAGTTCAATGCGCCTTTCTTCTACGCCTATTTGCTCGCCCTCGCCGGCGGAGCGCAGTGGTTGGCGCGATGGCAGAACTGGCCCACGCTTGCCGCCTTCTCGCTGGCGGGAACGATCGTGCTCGCCATCGGTTCGATCGAGAACATGCAGCGCAGCGACACGGAGGGCTACTTTGCCGCGTTCACCGTCGCGGCGTTCGCGGTCTTTGTCACCATGCCGGCTCCGCTGGCCGCCTACGCGGCCCAATTCGCATTTCCGATCCTGCTCTTTGCGGCGGAACAGGCGGGGTTCCTTCCATTCGCCCTCGCCCTTGTCGCGATGACGGCGGCAGGTCTGGCGTGGGGAGTCCTGCGCGAGCGCGCGCATGCGCTTCCCATCGCCTATGCGGCCGCGTCGATCAGCCTGTATCTGTGGATGGCGGAGTCGAGCGACGACCAGGCGCTTACGCAGAACGTGCCGCTCGCCGCCGCGCTGTTTCTGCTCTTCCTCGCCTGGATTCCCTTCCGCGCGCGCACGGGCCGCGAACTGCGCACGGTGGATCTTACGGTCGCCGCCGCGAACGCCTTCACGTTCTTTGTCGCCGTCTACGTCTCGTTCGACGCCAAGGCGCCGTCGTGGCTCGGTGTCGCGGCGCTGGTCACCGCCGGGCTTCACATCCTTGCGGGACGCCTTGCGCGCATCGATACGCGCGGCACCATGCTCTTCCTCGGCCTCGCGCTTGCTTTTGCCACGCTGGCCGTACCGTTGCAGTTCTCAAAATTCCACATCGCCATCGCATGGGCGCTCGAAGCGGCGGCGATGGCATGGGTGGCCGGGCGCACCCGGTCGCTCCACGCAGCATCGTTGTCGCTGGTGATCGCGTCGCTCGCCGGGATGGACGTGCTCTACGAGTTCAATGGCCCGCTGCTCTACGTTCCGGAAGGCACACCGTTGCCAGCGCTCCTATTCAACAACCGCATGTTCACGATGGCGGTCTGCGCGTGCTCATTCTGGTTCATCGCGCGCTGCCTGCGCCCGTGGACCACGCCTTCTCCCATCGCGGTGCCGCCGTATGTGGCCGGACACCTCACGCTGGTCTACGCCCTTACGCTCGAAGTAATCGAGTGGGCCCATCGCGGCAGCGCGGCGGAGAGCGTCAGCAGCGTCTCGCGGCTTTCGGTGACGATTCTCTATGCGGTTTATGGCGTGGCGCTGATCGGGCTCGGCGTTGCCACGCGCACGGCGATCAATCGCATGCTCGGCCTGGTTGCGATCGGCTTCGTGATTCTCAAACTCTATCTCTACGACGTGTGGAACCTTGCCACGGTCTACCGGGTTGTGGCCTTCGGCGCCCTGGGGGCGCTGCTGCTGTTGACCTCCTTCCTCTATTCGCGATTCCGCGGCAAGATCGAATCTCTGTGGCAGAGTGACAATAGTTAAGTGCGCTGCTTCTGCCTTGTACTCGCTCTGGTCTCGTGCCTTCCGGCCCAGACCATCGATCCCGCGCAATGGGAGTTCCGGCGCAAGCTGACCGTCAAAGCGCCGGGTGTGCTGCACTTTGTCCGTATTGATCCCGAGATACTGGCCCATTCGCAGCCCAGTCTCGGCGACGTGCGCGTGATGTATGAGGCCACGGCGCTGCCCTATGCGTTGGAATCCCTGACCGGTTCGATCCACGAAGAGCGGCTGGCGCCGGTCATGAGCGACCGTGTGCGGACCGCGGCCGGTGACTTGGAATTCACGCTGCGCATTCCCAAGGCCACGCGCCATTCCCGGCTGAAAATTGAGACCATCGACAACGACTTCCGCCGCAACGTGGTCATCGAAACCTCCGAAGACGGCAAGAAATGGGATGTGGCGCTTGAACGCGGCTACGTCATGAGGCACTCGCAGGACGGCCAGCAGTGGGAAGCGCTCGAGGTGAACTATCCCGGCACCACGCGGCCCTACGTGCGCGTCCGTATCGCCGGTTGGCCGGACCCGAAAACGCTCACCGGCGCAACGCTACTGCTGCGGCGGGAGATTCCGGCGCTGATGCAGACCGTGCGTGAATTCACGCCCTCGCCCGCCCCCACGGCCAATCCCGGCGAGACGCTGCTGCGTGCCGATTTCGGCGACCGGCCTGCACCGTGGTCGAGGCTGCGCGTGGAGACCAAGGCCACGGCCTTTTATCGTGCCGCGCGAGTGCAAGTGAGCGACGACGGAAAGCTATGGCGCACGGCTGGGTATGGTGTTCTGTCGCGTATCGGCGATTCGACGGAACTGACGCTGCACGCCGGCGAACAACGCGCGCGTTTTGCGCGGCTGCACATCTACAACCGCGACGATCAGCCCATTGTCATCGACAAACTGATTTTCGAAGTGCCCGCGCGCATGGTGAAGTTCATTCCGCACGAGGCGGGCGACTACTCGCTCTGGTATGGCAATCCCAAAGCGAAGGGCGTTTCCTACGATCTGGCCGTTGTCCTGGACCGTGACGCGCCCATCGAGCGCGTCACGCTGGTTCCGGGCCCGGAACGGCGCTATGGCGATTTCATGGGCGCGATCAAGCCCTGGACCGAGCAGCACCCGACGATCTTCTTCGCCGCCGTGTTTGCCGTTGCCGCGTTGATTGCCGCCTACACGCTGCGCATGATGAAGAAGATTGCGGCCAAGCAGAAGTCCGATCAGAGCGAAGGTTCCTGACCCTCGGCCATCAGTGCGGAGGCGGCGGCCAGCAACCGCGCAACCTCGTCATCGGTAAATGTGCGCTCTCCCTGATTGGCCACGCCGAGCACGCCCGCGACGCGATCGCCCATCATGATGGGCAGCGCGATCGAGCCTTGCAAGCCGGTGGCTTTGGCGCCGGGTTGCACGTCGCCGCTTGTATCGGTTTGCAGGTTGCATAGGTTGACCGGCTCACGGCGCTCGGCGGCGAGTCCGGCCATTCCCTTGCCCACGGGCACGATGCCGACCCGTTCGAGCACTGTATCGGGAATGCCGATAGCCGCCACCAGATACAACTGGCCGTCGGAGCCCATCAGATGCACCGTGCCCGAATCGGCCGCGAATTGCTTCAAAATTGACGCCAGCTTCTCTCTCAAGCAAGCAACTCCTTTACGACATTTCCATGGACGTCGGTGAGCCGCATGTCGCGCCCGCTCCAACGGTAGGTGAGCCGTTTGTGGTCCATGCCCAACAGGTGCAGCATTGTCGCGTGCAGGTCGTGGACGTGGATCTTGTTTTCCACGGCGAAGTAGCCGAACTCGTCGGTGGCTCCAATCACCTGGCCGCCCTTCACGCCGCCTCCGGCCAGCCACATGGT
>CAYUZM010000385.1:0-6011 GCA_964449665.1 uncultured Solibacteraceae bacterium | reverse complement strand
CTGCCCGGCTTCATCGTGCTCTGTCCCGATGGCCTTCCGACCCAAGGGAACCAGAACTGGCGCTCCGCGTTTCTGCCTGGTGCCTACCAGGGCACGCACATCGACACGCGCGAGATGCGGGTTGAGAAATTGATCGAGAATATTCGCAACCGTTACACAACGACCGCCGAACAGCGCCAGCAACTCGACTTGCTGAACCAACTCAACCAGGGTTACCAGGATCGCCGCCAGAACGACGCACTCCTCGAAGCGCGCGTGCAATCGTTCGAACTTGCCTATCGCATGCAGATGGAAGCCGACGACGCATTCGATCTCTCAAAGGAACCGGAACACATCCACAAGCTCTACGGCGACGGGCTGCAAGCGCGTCAAATGATGATCGCCCGCCGCCTCCTCGAACGCGGAGTTCGATTCGTGCAAGTCTGGCACGGTGCGGGCCAGCCGTGGGACAGCCACGACGACATCAGGACCAATCATGGCCGCTTGGCCCGTGAATGCGATCAACCGATCGCCGCGCTTCTGAAAGACCTCAAACAGCGAGGCATGCTGGACGACACACTCGTCGTTTTCGGTGGCGAATTCGGCCGTACGCCCACAGTTGAGCTTCCCGACCTTGGCGCAAACTCCGGCATGTCCAATGGACGGGATCACAATCCATACGGCTTCTCGATGTGGGTCGCGGGCGCTGGAACAAGGCGCGGATACGTCCACGGCGCAACAGACGAGTTTGGCTTCGCCGCCACCGAGAACAAGGTCCACGTCCACGACCTGCACGCGACACTTCTCCACCTGCTCGGCTTCCAGCACGATAAATTTACCTATCGATACGCCGGCCGCGACTTCCGCTTGACCGACGTTCACGGCACCGTTGTACGAGAGTTGCTGACATAGGGCGGGTGTACTGAAGCTGTGTCCCTCGCGCCGGTGTCTACAGGGCGATGTTACTCGGGGATTTGAGGCTGGGAACGCGCGCAAGTAAGCGAATTGCTGCCGCAGAATTGGACCAGTCTCATTCGATTCTGCCGTGGCTCGCAAAGATTTAATTTGGCATACGGCCTAAGTTTCTAAACAAACTTCGCGCACACCGGAGCTGGCAGAGAAATAGGATCCGACGCCCTGCTTAAATTACCTGTCTGGAGATCGAAGCGCAGAGGGAAGATGTTGTTCGACCGTTGCATAAGGGCGAAGAGCCATTGGCCCGTTGGATCTACGTTGAAGCTGCGAGCCCCGTTCCCACCAGGTTGAAACGCTTCCACCAGTGTGAGCGATCCGTCGGTGGCGTTAATGCGCAATACCGCGATCGACTCATGCCCCCGGTTCGAAATCAGCACATATTTCCCGCTGGGATGCATCACTGCCTCCGCGGGTGTCGTCCGCCCTTGGTAGTCCGCCGGTACTGTGCGCGTAACCCCCACTTCTTCGAACGCACCTTTCCGGGGATCGTAGCGAAGCATCGTACATGCGGGCCCGGCTTCGTTTGCCACATACGCCCATTTCCCGTTTGGATGAAACACCAGATGCCGGGGATTAGCCGGGTTCTGAAGCCGCAGGGAAGCGGGCTGATGCGGCGTGATGCCCGCTGTCTTGGTATCCAGCAGATGCACAAATATCGAATTCAGCCCAGTATCCGTCTCGATAAGAAACCGGTTATCGCGCGAAAAGACCACCGCATGGCAGTGCACTTGAACGGGCGGCTCTGCCACATGCTGATGAAATCCCAACGCCTCAGACAAACTTCCGTCGCTACGGATCGCGAACGTCACCACGCTTCCCGTCGCCCAGTTGGCCGCCGCCAGCACATGCCCAGTCTTATCCACCGCCACATGGCAGGGCATTCCGCCGCGCGACGGCACGCGGCTCAACTCCCGAAGCTTTCCTGTACGTTGGTCAATTGCGAACGCACTCACCTCGCCCATCGTCTTGCCGGTCATCTCGATATGCTCGTTCACCGAGTACAGAAACTTCCGCGATGGATGTATGACCAAATACGAGGGGTTCGCAGTCTCGGCGGCCAGGGTTGGCGGTGTCAGCTTTCCCGTTACCGCGTTGAGGCGCGAAACATAGATTCCCTTGCTCTCACCCGTTCCATACCGAGGTCCACCCGCGGTGTAGGTGCCCCAATAGACAAGAAACTCCTCCGCGGCGGCGATCAGTCGAGTTGCGGCCGCGCTCATGAGCAGACCGCGCCGCGACAGAGTTCGAAGCATGCCGAAAGTGTATTCCACCAGGAGCCTGAAACAAAACCTGAAGATCGCGCGCCACAAACTCTGGGATCAAATGGCCGCTGTCAATGCGGGCCGTTGCCGCCGGTAGTGCGATCCAGTATGATGCAAGCACTTCGTATTCCAGCGTTGAGAACTGCCTTGCGAAAACAAATTACCGCAGCTTTGTTGCTGGCCCTGGCAATCTGTGGCGCAGTGGCTATCGTGGCCGCGCCACCCGGCGAGGGCCCCTATGTGGTGAGCCTGCGCCGGCTCACCGAGCAGGAATACCGTAACTCCATCGCCGATATTTTCGGCAACGAGATCGAGGTTCGCGGCACGTTTGAACCCACCAAACGAACGGGTGGGCTGGAGGCGCCCTCCAGTGCTTTGCTGTCCGTAACGCCGGCGGGATTTGAGTCCTTCAACAAGATGGCAAACGACATCGCCGCTCAAGTCACTGCCGGGAAGAATCGCGCCAAGTTGCCCTGCGCTCCAAAGGATCCTAAGGCGGCGGACGACGCCTGCGCCCGCCAGATCGTGGACCACTACGGCCTGCTTCTGTTCCGCCGCCCGCTGACCAGTGCCGAACTCGAGAACCGCGCCGCTCTGGCACGTCGCATGACTGAGCGCACTGGCGACTTCTATGCGGGTATGCAGTACGCCCTGTCCATGCTTCTGCAGTTGCCAAACTTCATCTTCCGCATGGAAACCGCCCTTCCCTCCGCCGATGGCAAGAGCGGCACGTTGGACTCCTATAGCCGCGCCACCCGCCTCAGCTTCTTGATGTGGAATACCACGCCCGACGCCGAGTTGCTCAGGGCGGCAGGAAGCAATGAGCTCAACACCGCAGCCGGATTGGCCAGGCAGGTGGACCGTTTGATGGCCTCGCCCCGGCTGGAGACCGGCATGAGGGCGTTCTTCGACGACATGCTGCAGTTGAATACCTTCGACCGGGTGTCCAAAGACAGTCTGCTCTATCCCAAATGGGGATCGGCAATGGCCACCTCGGCGCGCGAAGAGACACTGCGTACCGTGATTGGTTTGGCCCTGCACGAAAATGGCGACATCCGTGACTTGATGACTACGCGCCACACCTATCTGGATCGCAGATTGGCCATGCTCTACAGCGTTGCGTTTCCATTCACCGGAGACTGGGTCAAGCATGAATTCCCGGTCGATTCCGGCCGCAGCGGCATCCTGACCCAAATCAGCATGCTCTCGATGTTCTCCCACCCCGGCCGTTCCTCGCCCACGAAACGAGGCGTGGCGCTCAACGAAATCTTTCTGTGCCTGCCCACCCCCGAGCCGCCGAACGACGTCGATTTTTCCGCTGTTAACGAGACGGGCGGACCAATGAAAACCCTGCGCGAGCGGTTGATGGTGCACGCCACTAACAAGACCTGCGCTGCATGCCACCAGCACACTGATCCCATTGGGCTTTCGCTCGAGGCCTTCGACACGATAGGCGGCTATCGCACAACCGAGAATGGACAGTCAATTGACGTCTCGGCCACCATCCAGGGCAAGAATTTTTCCGGAGCCAAGGGCCTGGGTCAGTACATGCACGATAATCCGCGGTACCCGGCCTGCGTGGCTCGAAAGCTGTATTCTTATGGGCGCGGACTAACTCGATCGGCTGTCGAAGATTTCCAGGACGCTTACAAAGCGTTCCAGGATTCCGGATTTCGCCTGCGGGCACTACTCAAGAGCATGGCTCTGAACGATTCTTTTTATGCCGTTGGGCCGCCGGGGAACTCTTCTGCCAACGACACAACGGAAGTGGCGGCAAATTAAAGGAGGCCCTGATGAAACTCAATCGCCGAACTCTTCTCCGCGGATCGTGCCAGGGCGCCGCAGCCATGATGGGCCTGCCTTTCCTCGACTGTTTCCTGAATAGTAAGGGCCGGGCTCAAACCAGCGGCCGGCCGCTGCCCACGCGCTTCAATACCTTTTTTTGGGGCTGCGGACTCACTGCCTCGCTGTGGATTCCCAAGAAGGCCGGAACCGATTGGGATATGACCGTCCAGCTGAAACCGCTCGAACCCTTCCGCAAAAAATTGAACGTGTTCAGCGGCCTGCGCGTCCCACTCGACTCCAAACCTAACGGCCAGCATTGGTCAGGCCTGGCGGCGGCCATCACCGGCATAGCGCCAACTCGAGGAGGCGAGTTCGAGTCCAAGACGCTCGACCAGCAGGTGGCTGAGGTAGTCGGCAAGGGTGTCCGTTTCCGCTCGGTGTCGGCGTCCGCAAGCGGCGACCCCAGGCAAAGCTATTCCAGCCTCGGCGGGACGAATCATCTCCCGTCGGAGCCCACCCCCCTGTCGCTCTATACGCGCCTTTTCGGCCCTGGATTTCACGATCCTATGAAGGGTGACTGGAAACCCGATCCGCGAGTCATGATGCAGAAGAGCGTGCTGTCGGCGGTGTCGGAAGACCGTCACCGCATCATGCAGAACCTGGGCGCAAGTGACCGGGCCCGCATGGATCAGTATTTCACCTCGGTTCGCCAAACTGAACTGCAGATGGAGGCCGAACTCCAGCGCCCGAGTATCGAAGCAAAGGTCTCGATCCCGGAGGCTCCTTCGGGCGATTTGGCGGTCAACGATGCCTCGCCCAACCTTAGGGTGATTACGCCGCTGATGGCGCGGTTGGGCGCCATCGCGCTCGCCACCGATCAGACCCGTGTCTTCAATCTCAGCGTGTCATCCCCGCAGAACGCGATGTTCGTGCCGGGCGATCCGCTCGGCTTTCACCAGTCCACCCACGAAGAGCCGGTCGATCCCAAGCTGGGCTACCAGCCGCGGGTTCATGAGTACAACGTCGCTTCTATGGAACTCTTCGCGGCGTTTCTAAAGGAACTCGATGCCATTCAGGAAGGCGACGGCACACTGTTGGATCACTGCGCGGTCATGGCGTTCACCGACCAGGCCTACGCGAGAATCCATTCCGTCGACGGGTTGCCGATCCTGGTTGCGGGAAGCGCCAGCGGCCGCATCAAGACCGGCCATCACATCGCCGGCGACAACAGCCAGGTGTCACGCGTTGGCTTGACCCTGCAGAAGGCTTTGGGAGTCTCGGTGGACACCTGGGGCCAGGAATCGTTGCAGGTCAAGACGCCCTACACGGAATTACTGGCCTAGCCCCGGAGCAAAATGAGACTTCGCATTGCAATCGGCATCCTGGGGTGTGTTGCTCTCGCATCGGCACAATCGGCCGAAGTGGAGCATCCCCCCATGGTGCCGCCAGCCGGTCCTGGCGTCTTCACCGTGAAGCCAGCGGGACCCGCTGCTTTCAAACTCATCGTCACGGGACACACGTTCACCAGCCGTGGCGAGATCGAGAAATACCTGGCCTATCGTGCCGCGCGGCACACCGTGGAGCAAGGTGGTACGTGGTTCACACTTACCGAGGACCGCGGAAAGGGCGAGACCGCCATACCGGTGCCGGTCCGCGACCCGGCGGGACAGCGCTACAGCTTCCGGATGAAGTATTTCCGCCCTGTCTGGCGTTACAAGACGGCCGCGTCGGCGGAGTGGACGCGGTGGAGTCCCTTCAGCGGCGCGCCGTTTATTCCGGCTGATCCCATGACCATCGCCAATTTCGAAGTCACCGTCAATATCGTAGTGCGCAAGGGTCCGATGGATGACGCCAATCCGCTGGCATTCGAGGCTTGGGCGCTGTCCGACCTGCTCGTCAACCAGGTCTCGCCCCCTAAGTAAGGAAAGGAATCAGCCATGCTCAAGCGGGCTTTGATCGCTTCCTGCATCGCAGTAATGGCCGCCAATTCTGTCCAGGTCGCCGGGCCGT
>CAYUZM010000384.1:0-6028 GCA_964449665.1 uncultured Solibacteraceae bacterium | reverse complement strand
GCAATGTTGGGTGCGTTCGTCTTCTGCTTGATCTGGCCCGGCTGGAGGGAAAACTTATCCGCCACCAGCCGGACCACGCTATCGATGGTGATCTTCTTATCAGATCCGGCGTGCAGGTGTTTCAGCACCTGCTTGGCCATATCCATGGTCACCTGTTCGTTCGTTACGCTCGAATACGCTAACAGCTTGATCAACGCGCCCTCCAGTTCGCGCACGTTGGATCGCGTCTTCGTCGCAATGAATACGCGGACATCTTCGGGAAGCAGGATGCCCTCCTGCTCGGCCTTCTTATCGAGAATGGCCATCTTCGTCTCTAGATCGGGAGCCTGTACGTCCACGAGCAGGCCCCACTCAAAACGCGACCGCAGCCGGTCCACCAGCCCGCTGGTGTTCTTCGGTGCCGAATCGCTCGACAGCACGATCTGCTTTTGGTGGTCGTACAGCTCATTAAATGTGTGGAAGAACTCTTCCTGCGTCCGCTCGCGGTTGGCCAGAATGTGGACGTCGTCCACCAGCAGAACATCGGCCGAGCGGTAATGTTGATGAAACAGCGGCATGCGATCCGTGCGGATGCAGGTGATGAGCTGGTTCATAAACCGCTCGCTCGAGGTATAGACAATGCGCAGATTAGGCGTCCGGCGCAGCAGCTCATGTCCAATGGCATGAATCAGATGGGTCTTGCCCATGCCCACGCCGCCGTAAATGAACAGGGGATTGTAGGAGCGCGCGGGCTTTTCCACCACGGCCCGCGCCGCGGCCTCGGCAAACTGGTTGCACGGTCCCACTACAAAACTGTCGAAGGTGTAGCGTTCATTGAGCGAACCGACCGGACCGCCGAAGAGCGATTCCGCTCCGCCGCCGTAGTTGGACGGTCCCTCCGCCGGCTGAGCCGCCTGCTCACTGCCGCCCGGCATGTAAACCACTTCCAGGGTTCCCGCCTTCAGCTCCCGCAACGCCGCACGGACATCCTCCCCCAGCTCCTTCTCCAGCCAGTCCCGCGTCACCTGGTTCGGGACCACCACCACCAGACGCTGGCCTTCCTGCGACCGTTGACTGGTTCGCGCTACCCAGTTCTGGTAACTCTCCCAGGTCAAGCGCGCCGCCAGCCGCTCCTTCACCTGCTCCCATAGTTCCATGTTGCTTGCTTCCCGCCCCTCAGCCCGCCCATTTTGAGACCGGAGGCATGTCCTCGTTCCTACTTGTTCACCGCTAACGCACAACAATCCCCATCGTTTTCCACAAGATTTTCACATGCGGGTAACTGCAGACTGGGGGATTGGCCTCCGGGATTGCTCCCTGGGCCCGGCCAGTTGATCCTTCACCCGAGGGACCGAAACCGGCTTTCGCCTGCAGAGTGCAGTCTAGCATAAACTCGGGTCTACCGAGAATCATATTAACAATATATTACTACCATGTTATCAACATCTTACAGAAACCGTACATCAACGCGCGTACGCGCGCGCCGTGTACGCGCCGGCCATGATAAAGTCTTTCCGAATGGTTCGTCGCCACCTTCTCCTCCTCTTTGTCTCGCTCCTTCCGGC
This sequence comes from uncultured Solibacteraceae bacterium, assembly GCA_964449665.1. Lineage (GTDB taxonomy): Bacteria > Acidobacteriota > Terriglobia > Bryobacterales > Bryobacteraceae > JAFLBB01. The sequence goes on along the minus strand of CAYUZM010000384.1, from coordinate 4,484 downwards.
GCAGGAAACCGTCTCCATCCGGGCCACCACGGACGGCGCGTCGCAGCCGGCCGTCGTGTGGTTTCCCACAGGGACGCACGCGCCGGTTCCGCTCGTGGTACACCTGCATAGCTGGTCGTCGCACTACAACTCTTCCGAAGCCTGGCAAGTCGCACTGGCCGAGGCACAAAAGCGGAATTGGGCCTTCATCGCGCCGGAATTTCGCGGCCCGAACGAACGTCCGGAGGCGTGCGCGTCCCCGACGGCACGGCAGGACGTGCTGGATGCCGTCGACTACATGACGCGCAACCACAAGATCGACACGAAACGAATCTACCTGCTCGGCGGTTCGGGCGGAGGCCACATGACGCTGGTGATGGCCGCGCACTACCCGAAACGATGGCGCGCCGCCTCGGCCTGGGTCCCGATCAGCGATCTCTGGGCCTGGTACGGGGAGACACGCAAGCGCGGCCTCCGTTACTGGAAGATGATGGAGGCCTGCACAGGGGGCACACCCGCCACTGCGCCGAAGGAGTACAAGCTCCGGTCGCCGCTGCCCTACCTGAAACAGGCCAAGGGCCTGCCCATCGACATGCAAACCGGGATCCACGACGGTCACACAGGCTCCGTTCCGGTCAGCCACTCGCTGCGTGCTTTCAATGTGTTAGCTGCCGCGAATGGCCAAGGCGACGCAAGCTTCACCGAGGCCGAAATCGCGCACATGGTGCAAAACCAAACGGTCCCGCCAGGCACCGCGGAACCGCCCAGCGAAACGCGGCGAACGCCCATCCTGCTACGCCGTACGGCTGGCCCGGCGCGAATCACGGTGTTTGAAGGGGGCCATGAGACGGACTTTCCGGCGGCGTATTTGTGGCTGGACTCCATAAATAAGTAAGCATGTGCTCACTCATTTCTGAGCGCTACCAACGGGTCCACCCACGCCGCCCTCAGCGCTGGAATCAGAATCGCCCCTAACGCCGTGCCCGCCAAAACGGCCGACGCCCCGGCGAACGCGGCCGGGTCGCTTGTCTCAACGTCGTAGAGCAGCGTAGCCATGAGCCGTGACAGTCCGAACGCCGCCACCAGTCCCACCGCGATCCCCATTCCCGCCATCCGCATCCCTTGCCCCACGACCATCCCCACCACCCGGCCCCCGGACGCGCCCAGTGCCATTCGAATCCCGATCTCGCGATTCCGCTGCGCCACCGCATACGACACCACGCCGTAGATTCCAACCGCGGCCATCAGCAGCGCCGTTCCCGCAAACACGGCCAGCAGCTGCAGATGGAACCGCCTCGGCGCGATCGAATCGGCCAGCGCCGCCTCCAAGGTCTGCACCTCATAAACCGGCTGCGTGGAGTCAATGCCCGCGATGGCCTTCTGGAGCGCCGGGATTACTCGCGCGGGATCCCCCTCGGTACGCGCCAGCACACGCGCTGAACGCACCAGCGGAAAGCGCTCATAAGACATGTAAATCTCCGGCGCGGCCCGCGCATCCAACTGCCGGTAACGGAAGTCGGCCACGACGCCGATGACGGCATCGTTCAAAACCGAACCCTGCACACGACGCCCCACCACGCTCCCCTTCGCCCGCAACGACCGCGCGAAGCTCTCATTCACCAGAACGCCAAACAACTCGCCGTCCTCCGGCCAGCGTCCCTCCCGTAGGGGAACTCCCATCGCCCGCAGGTAACCCGGCGAGACGGCCCGAATTGCGCCGAAGACGGATTCGGCACCCACGCGAACCGCCCCATTCAACGATCCGCAATCGACACCCACGGCGCGCACGCCGGGAATCACGGCGGCCCGCTCCCGCACCTGCTGCAGGTAAGCGCCTTTGACGACCCAAGTCGAATAAGCCGGTCCAGAGAGTGAAACGCGCATCACCGCGGTCTGGGCAGGCTCGAAGCCCGGGGCGTGCGAATTCATCCGCCAGTAGCCCTTCATCATGAGACCCGCGCCGCTGAGCAACACGATAGCCAGCGCCAGTTGCCCGGCCACGAGCAGACTCCTCACGCGCGCCTGGCTCGTGTCCGGCGCCATCCCTGCCCGCAGGTCCGTCCGCCAGGCCGCAAACGCCGGTCCCAGTCCAAACAGGAAACCCGTAAGCAGCGAAACCGCCAAGGTGAACGCCAGCACCGGTCCATCGACACGTGCCTCCGCTAACCGCGGCACCGCGTGCGGCGCCGCGTGCAACATCGCCTCCAGTCCCCCATGGGCCAGCAGCACCGCCAGCGCGCCTCCCACGCCAGCCAGCACCAGGCTCTCCGTCAACATCTGCCGCACCACTCTTGCCCTCCCCGCTCCCAGGGCCGCCCGAACCGCCATCTCCCTCTGCCGCCCCGACGAACGCGCCAACAGCAGGTTCGCGATGTTCGCGCACGCAATCAGCAAAACGAACCCAACCCCGGCCAGCAGCACCATCAACGCACGCCGCGCCCCACCCACTACCGCCTCTTGCAGCGGCGCGAAGCGAAACCGCGTGAACTGCCGCCGGTAGTCCGGGTATTTCTCGAACGCATGCGCATAGACAACTTCCATCTCCGCCCGCGCCTGGTCCATCGTCACGCCTTCTTTCACCTTGCCCACCACGCGCAGGTTATACGGCGCCGGACCCCAGTTCACCAGCGCCTCTTCCCAAGGCCGCGCCGAAAGCAAGCCGGCATGCAAGGCGGCGCGCGGGATCGACATGTAGGCGTCGATGCCCCGCACCTCATCTCCATTCACAAACTGCTGCGGAAACTCGAAACGAAAGTCCGGCCCCAACACGCCGGTCAGCGTGAACGCGTGCCCGTTGATGGTGACAACCTTGCCCAGCGCTCCCGCGTCGCCACCAAAGCGCCGCTGGAAGAGCCCGTGCGAGATCACGATCGCCCTCTCCTCGCCCTCCCCAAACAACCGCCCGTGTGCCGGCCGCGCGCCGGTGATCCTCCAGAAATCGCCCGCCGCCGAGACTACCCTTTCCTGGCTCGACTGCCCATCCACCAGCAACGCAAGATCCTGGTTCCCATAGGCTGTCATCGCCTCGAATGACCGCGCCTCGGCCTTCCACTGCAGATACGCCGGCCGCGAGACATAGTTGTCGTGCTGCTCGATCTTGTAGTCAAAGTCGGTCAGCCAAACCAGCCTGCCGGCATCCGGATAACCCAAGGGCCGCACCAGAGCGGCATGAATCACGCTGAACAGCGTCGTATTGAGCCCGATCCCCAACCCGAGCGTGAGCACGGCCACCAGGGTGAAGCCGGGGTTCCGCCGCATCATGCGCAACGCGTACCGTATATCCTGCATGAAATGCAGAGACTGGCGGAAGCGGCCAATTGTTCCCACACTTCGCATTTCTGTTTCCGCCCCACGTGCGGCAAGGGGAGCTGGGGCTGAACGGCGCGCCACCGCCTCGGGCCGCGCGCGAAGTTCTGCTCGCTTAGCGCCGTAGGCAGCGCGCGTCCGAGGCAGGAAACCGAGGAACGTACCGGCACCCCGAGATAGTTTCCTCAATCCTACAAACATCGGAATAGGTCCGCGCGCGTCTCCTCCTCCATGCGCCTCTTCCTCGCGGCCCTCTGCTTCTCCTCCCTCCTCCCCGCCCAGCTCGATCCGGACTACGGCCAAGGCTGGCTTCCCGAGTTCAACCTGGCCGCCAAACGCACCCTGCTCCTGGCCGAGGCGACCCCCGCCGAAAAGTACGCCTGGCGTCCCGCGCCTGGTGTCCGCTCCACCGGTGAGGTCTTCATGCACCTTGCCGTCGCCAACGTCACCCTGCTGCAACAGGCCGGCGTCGAGTTCGATTTCCCCCTCCCGCTCCCCAAAGGCGACCCCGTAAAGCTCATCACCAGGAAGGAAGACATCCTCCTCTGGCTCAAAACCTCCTTCGACCTTGTGCGCACCCACTATGCGAAAGCCGAGCGCCAGAAGAAGGTGCAGTTCCTCGGTCGGCCGGCCCTCGTCGACGGCGTGCTCGTCCGTCTCGTCGTTCACGCCCACGAACACTACGGCCAATCCATCGCCTACGCGCGCATGAACGGCGTCAAACCTCCGTGGGTGGAGTGAGGCGCCCCCAAAATGACGCGCCCCAAAGAGTCAGGCGCAAATAGAAAGAGCCCGCACGTTGCGCGGGCTCTTCCTCACTTCGGAAACGGTCTTGGCTAGAAAAGCAGCTTCAACCCAAACTGGACGCGCCGCGGTTCGCCGGCCGATGTAATCTGGCCCACGCCCGCGCCGGTGATGTTCGCATTCGGATTTCCGAATGCGGGCGTATTGGACGCATTGAATGCTTCGGCCCGGAATTGCAGCCGCATGCCTTCCTTGATCTGGAAGTACTTTGCCAGCGAGAAATCCAGGTTCGTCACGCCGGGCCCGCGCAAAATATTCCGGCCCGAGTTGCCATAGGTGTACTGCGGCTGCACGGTGAATGCGCCGATGTCGAACCAGCGATCGATCGTGCGCTGGCCCGACGGCAGCGTGCCGTCGCCGATGCGGTTCGGCCGGTCCGCGCCGCCGGGCTTGGG
>CAYUZM010000383.1:0-6041 GCA_964449665.1 uncultured Solibacteraceae bacterium | reverse complement strand
CTTGAAACTGGCGATTGGCACCTACCAAAGCCTCGCGCGTGCCCTCATAGCGCCAGAACTCGACCGCCGTAATATTCTGCGCGGGCGCCTGCGCGAGAGCTTCCGTCCGCGCGGCAAGCGATGCAAGCGCTGGCATCGCGGCGGCGCGTGCAAGGAACGAAAAAAACCTTCGGCGATTCGCCCCGCGTTGCATATAATGTCGGCACAAGTTGAAAGGGGATTCCATGTTTCGTGCTTTCTTTCTGACTTTAGCGATATGCGCCGCGGCGTGGGCGCAAAGCTCCACGGGCACATTGACCGGTATCGTATCCGATCCATCGCAGGCGCGTTTAGCCGATGTCGCCCTGAAGTTGACCAATGAAGACACGGGCGTTGTGGTGACGGCGAAGACCACTTCCTCAGGCGAGTACACGTTCCCCTTGCTTACCAGCGGCAACTACCGGCTGGATGCCGAGTTGGGAGGCTTCCAACGGAGCGCCCGCACAGGCATCGTCATGGAGCTGGGACGCACGGTTCGCATCGACGTCACGATGACACTCGGCCAGGTGTCGGAATCGGTCGAGGTGTCGGGCACCGCGCCGCTGCTCGAATCCGAGACCGCCACGGTGGGCCAGTTCATCGAGAACAAAACGATCGCCGACATGCCACTGAACGGGCGTCGCGTAGGCGATCTGCTCGGCCTCATGGGCAACGGCGTCTACATCGCGGGCGACGTCATCCGGCCGCGCGTATCCATTGGCGGCGGGCGGGCCGATCAGCAGCAGTGGCTGCTCGACGGCGTGAACTCGTCGAACATCGCGCTCGAAGTTCCGCAGGCGCTGTTCAATCCGCCGGTGGAAGCCGTGCAGGAGATTCGCATTCAGCAGAGTGCCTACTCCGCCGAATTCGGCAACTCCTCGTCGGGCGTCATTCAGATGACCACGCGGTCGGGCACCAACAAATACTCCGGGCTGCTTTACGAGAACCTACGCAACGACAAGCTCGACGCCCGCAACTTTTTCGCCGCCAACAAACCTCCGCTGCGATGGAACGTGTTCGGCGGCGCGATGGGCGGGCCTGTCATCAAGAACAAGACATTCTTCTTTTCGCACGTCGAGTTTCAACGCCAGCGCGTGGGACAGGTGCGCAACCTGACCGTACCCACGGCACTCGAACGAGCAGGCAATTTTTCGCAGACCACAAGCGCCGCGGGCGTCCTGCAAACCATCTACGATCCGGCGACCTACAGCGCCGCCACTCGGACGCGAACGGCGTTCGCGGGCAACCTGATTCCGGCCTCGCGGGTGGACGCGGTGGGCGCGAAAATCGCCTCTTACTACCCCGCCGCCACCAACCCTCCCACAAACCTCGCCGGCGCGAACAACTTCAACCGAAACGCCGTGAGCGCGCTGAACATTACGACCTGGACCTCCAAAGTTGATCATATTTTCACCGACCACGACCGCGTCACCATGCGCTACGTGCTGCACGATTTTCCGACCTACATCACGCCCGCCTATGACGAACCGGCGGCCGACCCAAACGCCAGCAACACCGTGCGCCGCGCGCACTCTCTGCTGTTGAACCACACGCACACCTTTTCGGCCGCCATGTTGAACGACTTCCGCTTCAACTGGCAGCCGCGCAGTTTTCACCCCACTACGCTTTCCATCGACCAGGGGTGGCCAACAAAGTTGGGACTGAAAGGCGTGTCCGACCGCGCCTTTCCCCGCATCAACGCGACGCCCTACGCGGCGCTCGGCTCCACCACGCAGGAACGCGTCCAAATGCCCATTCGCGACACGCACATCGTGGACACGCTCTCCATTTTCCGCGGACGGCATTCGCTGAAGGTTGGCGGCGAAATCCGGCTGGCGCGCAACATCGACGATTTGAACTCGTTCATGTCCGGGCAGTTCACCTTTGGGTTGCAGCCGACACAGAATCCGGCTTCGGCGGGAAACACGGGCAACTCGCTGGCGAGCATGCTGCTGGGATTCCCCACCTCGGGGAACGTGCTCGATTCCGACCTGCTGGACCGGCGGGCGAAGTATTTCGCCCTGTTCCTGCAGGACGACTGGAAGATCTCGCAGAACCTCACATTAAATCTCGGACTCCGCTGGGAAGCTCATACCCCGAAGTTCGACGCCAACAATCGCATGAACGGCTTCGATGCCACCACGATCAATCCGGTCTCGCGCACGCCGGGCATTGTCACGTTCGCGGGATTGAACGGAGTGGGCAGCCAGCTCTATAACGGCGATTGGAACAACTTCATGCCACGCATCGGACTCGCGTGGAAGCCGAAGGGCAGCGCGGGAACGGTGATTCGCGCGGGCGCCGGCGTGTTTTATGGAATCCCCCTCCCAGGGTCGAACAACAACAGCGCGGGCTTCGCCGCCCAGGCCAACTACACGACCCCGGACAACGGCATCACGGCTCCCTTCTACATGAGAGACGGCTTCCCGGGCGGACTCGCAAATCCTACGCTCGGTCCGGACTTCGGTGCGGTTCCCGTGGGGCAGACGGCCTCGCTTGCGTTCGACTTTGTCGAAACCGAGCGCAGGCTGGGCTATACGATGCAATGGAATCTCTCCGTGCAGCAAGACATCGGCCGCAACTCACTGGTGGAGGTGAGCTATCTCGGCACGGTCGGCCACAAATTGAATGGGCCAAACACCAACATCAATCAGGTGAGGCCGGAACTGATGGGCGCGGGCAACGCGCAGGCGCGGCGGCCGTTTCCGCAGTTCGGCAACGTGACCACGGTCTCTCCCATGTGGGGCAACTCCTCCTATCATGGGGTGAACTTCAAATACGAAAAGCGATTCTCCGACGGCTTGAACCTGCTCGCCAACTACACGTTCTCAAAGTTCATCGACGACGTTCCGGCCGCGCAGGAGATCGGCGCAACGCCGGGCATTCAGAACTACTACGACCGGCGCGCCGAAAAGGCCCTCTCGGGTAACGACGTGCGAAACAGGCTGGCGTTCAGCTCGGTGTACGAACTACCGTGGGGCAAGGGCCGGAAGTTCCTGAACGAGGGGCCCGTGGCGTTGGCACTGGGAGGATGGAACATCGGCGCGATTCTCACGCTGCAACAAGGCAGCCCGTACGGCTTGACCACGCAAGCGAACACGGTGAACGCGTTTTCGGGCGGACAGCGCGTGAATCTGCTGCGTGATCCCACCCTGCCCTCGGGCGAGCGGACCGTGCAGCGCTACTTCGACACGGCGGCCGCGGTGGCGCCACCGCAGTTCACCTTCGGCAGTTCGGGGCGCTCCATTCTCACCGGCCCCGGGCTCGCCAACCTGAACCTGTCGCTGCTGAAGAACTTCAAGTTCGCCGAAACCTGGAATCTGCAGTTCCGGCTGGAAGCGTTCAATGCGCTCAACCGCGCCAACTTCCAGGAACCGGGAACGGCCCTGGGATCGCCTACCTTCGGCGTCATCACCGCCTCGCAAGACGCGCGCTCGATGCAACTTGGCCTGAAGCTGACCTTCTGACACATGCTACGCTCGAATGTTCATGTCTCAGTTCGACGTAGTCGGCGTTGGATTAAACGCCACCGATACCCTTCTGATCGTCTCCCGCTTTCCCGCCTATGCCGGCAAGGAGCCGTTCGATGAGGAAATGCTCAGCCCCGGCGGCCAGGTGGCCAGCGCCATGGTGGCCTGCGCCACGCTAGGGCTTCGCACCAAATACATCGGCACGGTCGGCGACGACGAGCGCGGCCGCATTCAGCTCGAAAGCCTGCTCAGCTCGGGAATCAATCTCGATCACGTGCAGGTGCGCGCCAATACTCCGAACCAGACCGCCTACATCGTCATCGACCGCACCACCGGCGAACGCACCGTCTTCTGGCGCCGGCCCGACGAGCTTCGGCTGGAACCCGAGGAGATCACCGACGAGATGATCGCCACCTCGCGGCTGCTGCACATCGACGGACACGATACGCCCGCCATCGAGCGCGCGGCGCGTATCGCGCGGGCGAATGGCATCCCCGTCACCGTCGACGTGGACACCATCTATCACGGCTTCGACCGCGTGCTGCCCTTCGTCGACTACCTCATCACCAGCTCCGAGTTCCCTTCCCGCTACACGGGTGAGAACGACCCGTTCAAGGCCCTGGCAATGATTCAACGCGAGCACGGCATGAAGGTGGCCGGCATGACGCTCGGCGCGCAAGGTTGCCTGGCGCGCATGGACGGCAAGTTCTACTATTCGCCGGCCTACGTGGTGAATTGCGTCGATACCACCGGCGCGGGCGACATCTTCCACGGAGCCTTCTGTTACGCTGTGCTACAAGGCATGGCGCTGGGCGAATCGCTCGATTTTTCCAATGCAATGGCGGCGCTGAACTGCACGGCCATCGGCGCGCGCGGAGGCATCACGGGCGTGGAGCAGGTGCGAGCCTTGATGGGCCGCGCCGAACGAAGGGTGCAGAAAGACGTAGCCGAGCGCGCCGCGAAGGGCTAGAGATTGATCCCACTACGCGATTCGCAGCAGAGTCTCAACAAGCCCGTCGTAACGGGGTTCCTGATCGCGCTCAACGTCGTGATCTTCCTGTTTGAGATTTCGCTCGACGACTACTCCCGCGACCTGTTCGTCCACACCTACGGCATGGTGCCGGCGCGTTTCGCCTGGCCGGCGCTGTTCACGTCGATGTTCCTCCACGGCGGCTGGATGCACCTGATCGGCAACATGTGGTTCCTGTGGATCTTCGGCGACAACATCGAAGACATCCTCGGACGCTGGCGCTACTTGGCATTCTATTTGCTCTGCGGCGCCGCGGCGGGCCTCACGCACTATATCTTCAACGTGGACTCACGCATTCCGACGGTGGGCGCAAGCGGCGCCATCGCCGCCGCCCTCGGCGCCTATGTCCGGCGCTTCCCACACTCGCGCATCGTGACGCTGTTGCCGCTGTTCATCTTCATCACCACCGTGGAACTGCCCGCCTACTGGCTCTTGCTCTACTGGTTCGTCATCCAACTCTTCAGCGGCGTCGGCGACCTGGCCCGTGCGGGCGGTGTTCAGCAGGGCGGCGTGGCCTGGTGGGCCCACGCGGGCGGCTTTGTGTTGGGCGCGCTCCTGGTTGGTTTGATGGAGCAGAAGCGGCCGTACTCTACCCGCCGCGAACTCTCTTGGTAATTCGTATGACCATTCGCAATCCGTTTTTCGACCTCGAAGATCCGCCGCAGATCGACGCGCTGGCCATTGCCGCGCATCCCGACGACGTGGAACAGACCTGCGGCGGCACGCTGATCCGGCTGGCCGAGCAGGGCTACCGCACGGGCGTGCTCGACCTCACCGCGGGCGACATGGGCTCGCGCGGCACGCCGGAGCTGCGGCTCGACGAATCCGAAGCCGCCGGCCACCACATGCTCATCAAGTGGCGCGGCAATCTGCGCCTTCCCGACGCGCGGCTCGAAAACACGATCTCCGCCCGCATGACGCTCGCCACCGAGTTACGGCGGCTCAAACCACGGCTTGTCATTCTTCCCTACTGGGAAGCCCGGCATCCGGACCACGTCAAAGCGAGCGAACTCGGCTACGAGGCGATCTTTCTGGCGGGCCTGCGCAAGCTTGACCAGTACACGGAGCCGCACCGCCCGCGCAAAATTCTCTACGCGTCGCAGTACGCCAACGTACCGCCTTCACTCGTGGTGGACATTACGGCCCAGTTCGACCGCCGTATGGCGGCGCTGCTGGCCTACAAATCGCAGTATGGCGCACAGGAAGCCGCTTCCGATCTCTTTCCCGGCGAGGTGGAGATTCGCGAACGCCTGGAAACCGTCGCCCGCTTCTACGGCAATCTCATCGGCGTGAAGTACGGCGAGCCCTATGTGGTGAAGGAACCCGTGGCCGTCGAGGATGTGATGCAACTCGGGCCGAGAAGTATGTGACCTGGTCTACGGCCGCCGCCGGAACGGCATCGCCAGCAGCGTAAGCACGTTCGATGCGTCACGGCGGGACAACCCGTCGAGACCGACCGGCATCGTCTCTTGCGGCAGCCGGGGCGCGGCGCGATAGGTGCCAAAGATCACGTCCCAAACAGG
>CAYUZM010000382.1:0-6047 GCA_964449665.1 uncultured Solibacteraceae bacterium | reverse complement strand
GTGCGGGGGGGTGGCGGCCTGGTGTGGGTTGGGGTTGGTCCCGTTTGGACCCTGTGAGAGGTCAATGGGGTCGGTGCGGAAGTTGGCCAGCGATTGATCGAGGTCGAGCTGCGCTTGAACGGCGGTGCGGTGGCGCGTCTTGGTGGCGAGCACAACTTTATCGCGCACGTCATGTAACGCGGCGCCGTAGCGCGACTGGCTGAGTCCGTAGGCTCCCGCGGCGGCGGCATCGAAGTAGGTGACGCCGAGATCGTAGCAGCGGCGCACTACGTCGCGGGCAACCTTGCCGTCGTCGAGCATGCCGATGCGCGCGCCGCCGAGCCCGAGGATGGACACTTCGAGACCGGTCTTGCCGAGCGTGCGTTTGGGAAGTCCATTAGGCGAGGCCGCCGCAAGCGAGGCGGCGGTGGCGCTTTGCAGAAACAGGCGGCGTGCAAACATGACGCTATCCTACCTCTATGTCGAATGGCGCGAAAGATCCCGCCGAGCTAACCATAAAGGCCGTGGGACTGGGGATTTTTCTGTCCTTTGTCTTCGGCGCCGCGAATGCGTATCTCGGCATGCGCGCGGGGCAAACAGTGGCGGCCACCATTCCCGCGGCGGTCATCGCGATGGCGCTCTTCCGGCTGCCCGCGTTTCGAGGAACCATCTACGAACAGAACATCGCGCGCACGGCGGCCAGCGTGGGCGAGGCGCTGGTGGCCGGGGCGATCTTCACCATACCGGCGTTCATGCTGGTCGATATCGATGGCGTGCGCTTGTGGACGGACTTGCGCTCCCATTTCTGGGAAGCGACGATGATCTTGCTCGCGGGCGGTTTGATCGGCGTGTTCTTCATCATCCTGTTGCGCAGGCCGTTATGCGTCGATGCGGGGCTGCCGTGGCCGGAAAGCGTCGCCTGCGTGGAACTCGTGAAAGCCGGCGGTAACGAAGGCGCGGGAACGTCGAAGTTGATTTTCGGCTCGATGGGCATTGGCGCGCTCGTGCAGTTTGCCAAGAGCGACAAAGGACTGCACGTTCTCACCGAATACGTGGAAGGCTTCTGGGCCTTTCCGAAATCGGTGATTCGGCATTTTGATTTCGACAAAAAGGTGATCGGCGAGGTGGGACATGCCGGCGGCATTCCATGGGCCACGCCGGCGCTGTCGCCCGCGTTGATGGGCGTCGGCTACTTGATCGGGCCGGAACTGGCGTCGATCAATGTCGCCGGAGGCATCATCGCGTGGTGGCTTCTGATTCCGCTGCTGCTCTTCTTCGATCCCGATTTGCCGCGCAGGTTGGGCGGCGACACCGTGGGCGTGGACGTGCAAGCCTACACCCTCTGGTACAACGTCGTGCGCCCGATCGCGGTGGGCACCATGCTCGTCGCCGCCACGAATACGATGCTGCGAATGCGCGGGTCGATCTACACCTCTTTGAAGGGCGCGTTCGCGGCGTCGGCAAAGGCGGCCGAAGGCGGCGCCGCGCAGACGGAACGGACCGAGCGCGACATTCCAGCCAAGTGGGTGTTGCTCGCCACGGCAGCGCTGGTGGTGCCCATCACCATCATGTATTTCTACTTCACGCAAAGCTGGAAGGCGGCAATCGTCGCCGGCCTGTTGATGACGCTCACAGGCTTTCTGTTGAGCGCGGTGGGCGGCTACCTCGTGGGACTGGTGGGCAGTTCGAACCAGCCCGTGTCCGGACTGACGCTGGCGGCGCTCGTGTTGAGCGCCCTGCTGTTGCTGGGCGTTGGCGTAACGGGCAAAGCGGGCGTGGGAGCGGTGCTGGGCGTGGCCTCTGTGGTGTGCTGCGCCATCTGCGTTTCCGGCTCATTGATTCAGGATTTAAAGGCCGGGCACCTGCTCGGCGGCACGCCGTGGAAGATGCAGGTGGTGGAAATTCTCGCCGTGGTGCTGCTGTCGTTCTTTCTCATCGCGCCGATCGTCGCTTTGCATGAGGCGAACCTCGACACGGGCGGCATCGGCGGGCGTGCGTTGCCCGCCCCGCAAGCGGGCTTGATGGCGCAGCTCTCGGTCGGAATCATGGGCGGCCAGATGGCGTGGGGACTGCTCGGCGTGGGCGCGGCGTTCGGCGTGGCGCTGCTGTTGTGCGGTGCGCGGGCGCCCATGCTGATCGCCGTGGGAATGTATCTTCCTTTCGATACCAGCTCCGCCATCTTCGTCGGTGGCGCGATGAAATGGCTGGCCGAACGCATAGCCGCCAAGCGCGGCGAAGCGGCGATGAAAGCCACCGAAGATCGCGGCACGCTCATGGCAAGCGGCCTCATCGCGGGTGAAGCCGTCGTGGGCATCCTGCTCGCAACGGCCTTCCTCGCGGGCGTGCCGTCGATGGCGATTGAAGCGCTTGCGCCGGTGAGGGGATGGCTGACTGTGGCCGTCTTCGCGGCGCTCGGCTGGATGCTGGTGCAACGCGTGCAGGCGCGAACTTAGGCGCGAGCGCGGTACCAACTTTCGAGCGCGTCCAGCACGGCGTTCCCGGATCCTAGCTTCGAGAATTCGCGGTCGCAGGATTCTAAGGCTGCATCGATCTCCGATGACTCCGCGGGCAGTTGATCGATGATCTCGTTTCGCTCCATCATCGTTCGCGGCACCGGGTTTCCGCCAAATATCGCGCTTGCCGCCCTCTCAACCAACTCAGCATGCCGTGACAATCCGGCCTCGGCGACCGCCACGACTGTTTCCTCGTAGTAGTCCATCTGCGTGTTGTAGAAGAGCGATACGTGGCCGCCATCATCGACGCCACCGCCGTAGCACCAGAGCAGAAAGAAGACCCGTTCGGCCGGCGTGAGGGATTCAAACCCAGCTTTGGCGAAGGTCCCAATGACACGGTTGGCAATCGGTTGCAGATACGAGATGTCAGGCATACACTCACTCAAACTGCTTACGAAACTCCGCGAACTGCGCCTTCAATGCCTCTACCTCGGCTTCGAGTTTCGCCAAACGGTCCTCGCGCGGCGCGTGCACGGGCGCGGCCTCATGCGAGACAGGCGGCATCGCGGGCTCCCCAAAGAACAGATGCGTGTAACGTGTCTCGCGCATGCCCGCCTGACGCGGAAGTTCCACCGCAAGCGGACCGCCTTCGTGATTGGCCAGTTTGTGAATCGCGCTCAACACCGCGTCTGCATCGTCGAACTCATACATGCGCTCGGTGCGAATCTTCAGCTCGTTCAACGTCTGCGGACCCCGCAACAGCATCGGGGTGAGCACGGCGATCTCACGGCGGCCCAGGTTGATTGTTTCGTAGGCACGATGGCCGTACTTCGGCACGCGGTGCTCGGAGCCGCTGGTGACCGTGGCCAATTGTTTGAAACGCAGGCGGTCAATTGCGTCGAGCACGGTCTGCTCGTCGTAGTTCGTGTGCGGCTCGCGATTCGACTTCTGGTTGCAGGCGTTGACGAGAGCGTTCAACGAGAGCGGATAGTAGTCGGGCGTGGTGAGGTCCTTTTCGATCAGGCAACCGAGGACCCGCGCCTCGATCTCATCGAGAATCAGACTTGCCATATTTATCCTTCTTCTTCTTTTTACCCGATGGCGCGCCGGGTGGTTCGAGCACTGCAAACTGCAGCTTGCGCGCGACGGTATCGATGCGGTCCAGCCGCACGTTCAGGCGCTCGCCGATCTTGTACTCGCGACGGGTGCGCTGGCCCACGATGCGCCGCGTGGTCTCGTTGAACAGAAACCGGTCGCCGGGCAGCGTGTCGATGGGGACGAGGCCCTCGATGAACCAGTTGTCGAGTTCGACGAAGAAGCCGTATTTCGTGGTGCTGATGATCAGCGCCGGATACTCTTCGCCGATGTGGCCCGCCATGAAGCGCAGTTTCTTCCACTCCACCAACTCGCGTTCGGCGTCGGCGGCGCGGCGTTCGGTTTCCGAGTTCGAATCGGCGAGGCGCGAAAGCTGGTTGTGCGTGTAGGGCGCGCCCGTCTCATCGAACAGCGCGCCGAGAACGCGATGCACCAGCAGGTCGGGGTAGCGGCGAATCGGGGACGTGAAATGCGTGTATGAGGTCGCCGCAAGCGCGAAGTGCCCGAGATTGTCGGCCGCGTAGCGCGCCTGTTTGAGAGAGCGCAGCATGAGGTAATGCAGGATACGCTCCTCGGGTCTGCCTTCGAGATGAGCGATCAGCTTCTGATAGTGCTTGGGCGTGATGTTGACGTCGGCGTCGGGCAGCGTGATATCGCGGCGCGTTTTGCGGCCATCGTTGTGGCGCGTCTTCACCTCAAAACGTTTCACCTTGAGCGGACCGATGCCAAGCGACAAGCCAAACTGCACGGCAATGTCTTCGAATTCCATCACGCGCTTCGGGTCGGGCTTCTCGTGGACACGATAGACAGAGGGTAACTCGGCGTGTTCAATATGCGCGGCCACGGCTTCGTTGGCGGCAAGCATGAACTCCTCGATCAACCGGTTGGCCACATTGCGCGGCCCGCGCGATACGCCCGTCATCTCGCCAAATTCGTCGAAGTCGATGACCGCTTCGGGCAAGTCGAAATCGATCGAACCACGGCGCGTGCGCTTGCGGTTGAGGATCAGAGCAAGATCGCGCATGTGCTCGAACCGCGCCAACAGCGGCGCATAACGTTCGCGCAGCGCGGCGACGGCGGGATCATTGCGATCGCCTTCGAGCAGCAGGTGAACGTTGGTATAAGTCATGCGCTCGGCGCTGCGAATGACACCGCGGCAGAACTCCTGCGAGATCACGTCGCCGTGGCGGTCGAGTTCGAGCAGGACGGAAAGCACGAGCCGGTCTTCGTGCGGCCGCAAAGAGCAGATGTCCGTGGAGAGTTCGAGCGGAAGCATCGGCACCGCGCGATCTGGGAAATAAACGGACGTGCCACGCTCGGCCGCTTCCTTGTCGATGGGCGTGCCGGGGCGGACGTAGTGCGAAACATCCGCGATATGGACCTGAAGCGCATAGTGCCCGTTCGGCAGCACATCAACCCACACGGCATCGTCAAAATCGCGCGCGGTTTCGCCATCGATCGTCACGATGTCCAACGCGCGAAAATCGCGGCGACGGGCGATTTCGGAGGCAGGAATCTCTTTTAAGATCGCAACCGCCTGGTCAATCACCTCGGGCGGAAACCGGTGCGGGATATGGAACTTGCGGATCGTGATTTCGACATCGATGCCGAAGTCGTCCTGCTCGCCCAGAATCTCCGTAATGCGCGCCGAACCGTCCGATGTGTTCGACGGGAACTCGATCAGATCGGCGTTGACCACCAGGCCTTCCAGGTCCTCAATCGTGCGAACCTCCAGTACCGGCGCGGCCACGCGGTTCACATTCACGCCGCCTTTGGGAAGCGCAAGCGACGGCAGCACTTCGATCCAGTGCTGAAGGCGGTCGTCGTAAGGCTCGACGTAGATTTTCTGGCGGCGCAGGCGCACGCGGCCGACAATTGAGGCGTGCGCGTGATCGACAATTTTGAGGATCTCGCCTTCGATCTTGCCGAACCGCCCCTTGCGCAGCAGCCGCACCGCTACCTTGTCGCCATGCATGCCGCGCGACGCCTGCGCGGGCGGAAGGAAAATGTCTCCTTCCACGCCGTATTTGGCGGCCTCTTTCGGCTGGTCGGGAATGGCGAAGCCGAAGCCATCGCGGTGAACCGAGAGGCGGCCGGTAATCAACGGTGAAGAGGCGCGGGCCACGAGTACTTATGATAGCGAGGCGGCCGGGATTGGTTTGTTAAGCTGATCGAGTTATGGAACTGAAATCCGTTACGCTGGCGATTCCGGACGGCGCCAACATCATCGTGGGGCAATCGCACTTCATCAAAACAGTTGAGGATGTGTACGAAGCGATTGTGAACACCGTGCCGCAGATGAAGTTCGGTGTGGCGTTTTGCGAGGCGTCGGGACCGTGTTTGATTCGCGTGGATGGCAACGACAGCGCTCTCCAGGCCGCCGCCACGCAGATGGCGCAAGCCGTGGGCGCGGGACACACGTTCTTTGTCGCCATGCGCGATGGCTTTCCCCTCAACGTCCTCGGCCGCCTCAAAGACGTGCCGGAAGTGGTCGGCATCTACGGCGCTACGGCAAATCCG
>CAYUZM010000381.1:0-6051 GCA_964449665.1 uncultured Solibacteraceae bacterium | reverse complement strand
AAGCAGCCGGAGGATCTTGCTGGCAATGAGCAGGCCTGATGTGACCTGGCTCAACGCGGTGCCGCCGTTTAAGTACCCAAGAACCCAGCGCTCTGTTCTGTCGCCGAAAAGGATGAGCGCGGAGGCGCCCACGGCGGGCAGCGCGGAGGTGAGCACGAGCAGCGCCGCATAGCCGCGCTGCTTCCACCACGGCCTTCCGGCGGGAACGTGGTAGACGGCATTGAAGCCCTCCATCAGACTGAGCATCAGTCCCGAAGCGGCGTAGAGGCTGATCAAAGTTGCGCCGATCAAAACCGACAATGGGCGCTGGCCTTCGACCGCGAAGCGCTTCAGCACCAGCTCCTCCGCGCCGGGCGGCACAATCTCTTCGAGAAAATGCGAGAGCACGTCGAGCACGGGATTCGCCTGCGCCTGAACAAGCAGTGTGGCAATGGTGGTCAGCACCGGAAAGAAGGCGAGCAGCGCGGAATAGGCAGCACCCTTCGATATGGAGAGGCAGTTTTCGTCGTAGGTGATGAAGGCGGCGCGTTGCAGCAGGGCCAGAGTGCGCGCAATCATCGTTATGCCTCCGCGTGGCGCGAGGTTCGATTGCGCCAGTATTCGCGCGCGCAGAGGGCGGCGCATGCGATCCACACCAGCAGCGACAGGCAGCCGAGTAAGCGCGTTTCCCACGAGGCGGTGAACTCCACGACGACGCGCGAATCGGGCGAAGGTTCGAGCGGCGCGATGAGGAATCCGAGCGCGTCGGAGGTGACGGGCCGGGACTTCCCGTCCTGCCGTACGCTCCAGCCGGGATGAAAACTCACTTGCATCGAGAGCACCTGATTCGATGGTACGGGCGTGCGCAGTTCGGCGTGCGATGGGCTGGTCCAAACTAGGCGCGGGCGCGGGCGGCGGGGATCGTGAATGGCGGCGAGGTAGTCGCGAAGCGATGCGGCGCCGGCCTCTAGCGGATTCCGCGTGGCGATGGCGGCGGGCGGGATGATGTGAGCCAAGCCGGAGTAGGGAACGAGGTAGATGCGGTCGCCCCGGTCGTCGTACACGCGTGGCAGAAGGCCTTCGAATTTCCCGGGCAACCGATAGTCGCGAAAGTACTCCGATGAGTCGCCCGTATGAACCGCCACGTACTGCACACCCAAAGCGGAGAGCAACCAGGCAGCGTCGCGGCCTTCCTCACCGGGCTTGCTGCGCGCCGAAGAACGAACGCGATAAAGAAAATCGACGGCGCGGCGATCCTTCAGTCCCGACTCGAACGTTCCGCCCATCTGGGGGATTGCAGTGAACGCATTCAAGCGGTAACGCGTGCCGCCGGAAACAGCGGCGCGGCCTTCGGGACGTAGCCGGTTGAGCGCGTCAACGGTGCGCATTTCGGCGGTTTGCCTCGAGGGAATCGGCTGCAGTGGCTCATAGGCGGTAGCCGCGTAGCGGCGAACCTGATTGGCGCCCAGCAAGCAGGCCGCGGCCAGCAGAAGAAGACCGGCGGCTTGCGAGAGAATCCAACGGTGCTGCATGGCACGGCGAACGAGTTCCATTCCCAGCAGGATGGCGAAGAGCTCGAACTCCATCTCATAGCGGCGGGATTCCGGCAGCGTGTTATAGCCGAAGCGGTAGAAACCCACCACGACCCACGAGAATCCGAAGGCACAAAGAACGAGGAAACAAAGCCAAACGGATTGCCGCGCGCGCCAGAACAGCAGGCGAAGCGCGATGGCCCCCAGAAGCAGCCCGGCGAGCATCCAGACCTGCGAAGTTTGAAAGCTGTATTCGTAGGCATCCTTCGGCCAGTTGAACGCCGTTGTGGAAAGAAACGTGGGCGTGAGCCAGAAGGCGGCCATGGCGTATGCGAGCGCTGCCGCCGCGAGCACGCGCGCGATTCGGAAGCTGGAAACGGCAAACGTACCGGCGCCCGCCAACAGAAGGGCGATCATGCACCAGGCCAGCCCGACGGCAGCGATCCAGTTGCTGAGTGTCACGGCCGCCATTGCGGCCGCGGCGAGGAAGATGCGCCAGAACCCGGGGCGCGTGGCCGCATTCCAAGCAGCCAGTATCGCCAGCGGCAGCAGCGCGAGCCCCACATTGTGCGGGCCTTCGCCGTATTTCACCAGCACCTGCAGACGCCACGGCAACTGCGCGAGGCCGCGGTCGGCGTCCAGTTGACGGAAGAGCGCGTAGCCGGGCGACCAGAGCGTCCAGGCCATGGCGCTTAAGGTGGCCCAGAGCGCACTTCGTGTGAAGTGCTTTACCAGACACCAGAGACCAACGGGCGCAAGGCACGTCAGCAGCGCCACCAGCAGCCGCCACAGATAGTAGAACTCGATGGCTGGAAAAATGCGCGCGGCGAACGCGGCAGCGTAGGGAAGCAATGGCAAGTAGAGGAACTGCGTGGGCAGGCCGTTGTAGTGGAGCGGGTCCCAACTCCACGGATGCGGGTTGGCGGAGATGGTTTTGGCGATGGAGGCGTAGCCCATCTCAATGCTGTCGCGATAGACGGATTCGCCGGAAAAGAAGAGGATCAGGTTGAGACCGAAACTCACGGCGGCG
This sequence comes from uncultured Solibacteraceae bacterium, assembly GCA_964449665.1. Classification (GTDB taxonomy): domain Bacteria; phylum Acidobacteriota; class Terriglobia; order Bryobacterales; family Bryobacteraceae; genus JAFLBB01. The sequence goes on along the minus strand of CAYUZM010000381.1, from coordinate 3,510 downwards.
AGCGCCAGCAGGCTCGCGGCCGCCAGCGTCGCGCGGCGCCAAGGCGGCGACCATGGGCCACCGCGCCGGGATGTGACGAAGAGGAAAGCAAGAACGCCCATGGTGAGGAGCGTGACCAGGCGGCCGATGGCGTTCTCTCTGGGCAGTGTGAACCGGAACAGGATTTCGCGATCGCCCGGCGGCACTTCGACGAGCATGAAGCCCAGCGGATCGCGTTGTATTTCGAGCGACGCTCCGGCGGCGGTGTAGGCGCGCCAGGCGGGATCGTAATTTTCTTGCACCACCAGCGCATCGCCTTCGTCGAAGCGTCCGCTGATACGGATCTGGTCCGGCGCTTCGCGGAGATAGCCTGGGCGATGCGGGGAACCTTGCTCGACGGCGGCAACGTAGGCGCGGAGGTGGTCCGTATTCACTGGGCGCGCGATGGTCGGCACGGCGCGAACCTGGTCGGAGCGCACGATGCGGGCCTGTTCGGGATAGCGGCGCGGAATGCGGTAGACGAAGTCGCCCTGACCGCTCGAATAGAGTGGGTGCAGCTGTTGGGCAAAGAGGTCCGTGCGCAGGTAGTCGTGATACATCTCGGTGGACTGCTTGTCGTGCACCACGATGGCGCTGACGCCAAAGGCCTGCATCCACACCTTCGTCATCTCGGGATCTTCGCCAAACGTGGCCTGGTAGTAGGGCTCAACGATCAGGTCATTCAGCATTCCCTGTTCGGATCCGCCGCCCAATTGCGGAATGTGACGCCAGGCGTTGAACCAGAAGCGAACCGAACCGGTGGCAAGAATGCGCTCACCGGGCAAGTTGTCCGCAATCCAGTTGGTGATGCGGTACTCGATGCGATTTTCCGGGTGGCGGTCTTCGGGAAAGAATTTCCAGGCGCGGCGAATGTAGCCCTTCGCGGGAATGAGCGCACAGACGAACAAGACAACGGCGAGCGCGCGAGGCAACCACAGTCCGCGGCGCGGATGCGCGGGTCCGAAGCGCATGCGCGATAGCCAGCGCAGCGCTTCCATGCCGAGCAGGATGAGGGCGAGGTCCAACTCCGGCGCAAGGCGCTGCGGTTCGCCGGCGACGCGGAAATCGAAGCGGTCCTGGCCGGCCACGTTGAGCGTGAAGAGCATGGCGAAGCCGGAGACAAAGACGAACCAGGCGCGGTCCGGCCGTCCACGCGAGGCGCGCCACGTGAACACAGCGTAGATGGCAAGCATCGCGGCGGCGAGGACGACCGACCAGAGGTGTCCCGGCTGCGATACCCAGCGCAGATTGCTCGTCGTGATGCGAAGGTAGCTGGGCGAAAGCCACGAAGCGGTCAGTCCGTAGGCGAGCAACGCGATGGCCGCGCCGCGCAGCCAGACCTGCCAGTCCTTTTCGGAAAGGAACACGGCCCAGGCGAGAAACGGAAAGGTGAGGGCGAGGGCGGTGGCTCCGTAGAAGTTCGTGGACACCACCCACGCGCACAGGATCGCCGACGTGGCCAGCCACGCCGAGCGGCCGCGGCGTAAACCGAACCACGCCGAGCCCCACGCCCATGGCAACAGCGCCCAGGACGACATGTGAGGACCTTCGCCCCAGCGCATCAGCGCGTTCAGCCGGTTCGGCAGCCAGTAGTATTGCGAGACGTCGGGCCAGAACGCCGTCAGCAAAAGATAGCCGGGTGAGATGAGCAGCGACGCCAGCGCCGAGCCCGCCGCCACTGGCCGCGAGCGCGTGCACACGAAGACAAAGAAGTAGACGCCGCCGATGGCGATGCAATAGAAGATGGCAACGAATAGATGGTAGGAGTGCGCGAACGAGCGGCCCGTCCACTCATGAATGAGCGCGATGCCGTAGCGAATGGCGGGCGGGTAGATGTAGTCCCAGCGCGTGCCGCAGTACCAGTTCGGTTGCCAGTTGGGATGGGGAAGGTTGTCGGCCAGGAAGTGGGCGTCCGAGATGAACGTACTCTCGATGGTTCCCCAGCTATCGAGAAACCCCATGCCAAAGATGGGCCAGATGAATACCGCCGCCAGCGCAACTAGGAGCAGCAGATCGAGAGCAGGCGCGAACCTCCGCCAACGTTCAGACAGGGGCATGCCCGTTGGAAGGAGTCGTGGCGTTCGAATAGCGGCGGCGCAGGCTTTCGAAGCGGCGCTGCTTCCACAACCCACTCTTGTGCAGGATGTATCGCGACAGGACCACGAGGATCGAGAGGCCGTAGCGGGTACTTTGCACGAACGACGCGGACGAGGCCTGCGGGAAGTAGCGTGTCGGCACGGGCACTTCGGCGATCTTCGCCTTTACTTCGACAAATTGAGCCATGATCTCCTGATCGAAGATGAAATTGTCCGAATTCATCTCGACATGCACGGCTTCCAGAATCTCGCGCGTGTAGGCGCGGTAGCCAGTGTGGTATTCCGCCAGCGAAAGACCAAAGACGACGTTCTCGCACCAGGTGAGAAAGCGGTTGGCGATGAACTTCCACCACGGCATTCCCTGTTCCATCACGCGGCCGCCGAGCAGGCGCGAGCCGAGCACGACGTCGGCCGTACCGCTTTGGATGGGCGCGATCACTTCGGGCAGCAAGGTGGGATCGTATTGATAGTCGGGGTGGACCATCACAATGATGTCAGCGCCCGCGCGCAACGCTTCGCGATAACAGGTCTTCTGGTTGGCGCCGTAGCCGTAGTTGCGGTTGTGTACGAACAACTCCAGGCCAAGTTCGCGCGCGATTTGAATGGTTTCGTCGGAGCTGCCGTCGTCGACCAGGATGACCAGGTCCACCACGTCGTGCGGCAATTCGGCATAGGTCATGCGCAGCGTCCGGGCCGCATTGTAAGCGGGCATGACGACGACGACCTTCGGCTTATGTTCTCCAGCGGGACTCATCTGGTTTTCCTATCGGGCCGCGCCACAACGATGAATTGATAAGCAAAAAGCTCCTTGCGGAGCTTCGCCAAGGCCATGCCGAGAGCGTCGGCGCATTTCACCCAAAACGAGCCGGCGGAGCGGGGAAAGCGCAAATCGATCGGGGGCGTGGTCACCAGCGGAGCATCGAGGGCGAATCCGGCATCCTCGAACAGTTCCACCCAATTGCGCCACATGCAGAAGTGCAGGTGGGTTCGATCGAAGAGCCCTTTGTCATGCCGCGGGAAGCTTCCGAACAAGACATGCAGGCGGAAATAGAAATGTCCGCTATTCGGCAACGACGCAAGAACGACTCCGCCCGGCGTAAGTAACGCGTGCAGGCGCGTCAAGAGCGCCGTTGGTTCGCGCACGTGTTCCAGCACGTCGGCACACAAGATCCAGTCGTAAGCGCCTTTGAGGGGCGGAAGTCCCATATCGAGATCGGCCTCATGGAATTCGACCCGGCTGGCCACGGTTTCCGCTACAGGGTAACGCTCAATTGCGGTAACTTCGTATCCCCGGTCGGCCAAAATGGACGCTAACTCGCCCGTTGCCGCGCCAACGTCGAGAATGCGCCCCCGGTCCCCGGGCCGGGGCAACCGGCGCAAGAACCCGTGAGGGCGG
>CAYUZM010000380.1:0-6055 GCA_964449665.1 uncultured Solibacteraceae bacterium | reverse complement strand
AACACCGCCATTGATGATGTTCATCATGGGCACTGGCAACGTGCGTGCTGCCGTTTGCGCCTACGCTCGACACGCTGGGGCTGTTTACCGAGACGGCGCGCGACATGCAGTTGCTGTGGTGCGCGATGGGACACAATTCGAGCGGGGCGCCGTTGTTGCGGGCCGCCGTTCCGGTATCGGGTTTCGAGGCCGAGGAGCCGATGCGGAACGCGCTGGCCGGGGCGGTGAAGCAACTTGCCTCGCGCGGCTGGCAGATCGAAACGGCCGAGCTTCCGGAGCCGTTTCTGAAGGCCGGCGCGGCCGTCGTGGTGATCAACCGCTATGAAGGGGCGCGCACGCACGAAGCCATGTGGCGCGAGCACGGTCCGGCCGTGGGCGCCAAACTTGCCGCGCTGATCGGGAGCGGACTGGCGACGCCGGAGGAGGAGTATCGTGCCGCGCTGGCCACGCTGGAGGCGGCACGGGAATCGATGGAAATGTTTTTTGAGAAGTGGCCGTACGTGCTGACGCCGGCCGCTCCGGGACCCGCGCCGCTTGGCTACGAATCCACCGGCGACCCGCGCATGAACGCTCCATGGACAGGGATCGGCGTGCCCGCGCTCACCATTCCGATGCCCACCGATGGACCGCCGTTGGGCTTGCAGATGACCGCGGCGAAGGGAAAGGAAGCGGAGTTGCTGGCCGCCGCCGTCCACGCGGCGGATATCCTTTAGCGGAAGTTCACCACCCAATCATCGAGCGGAATTTCCTTTTCGTGGCGGACACCTTCTTTGATGAACGCATCAATGGCGAACGGCAACCCGTCACCGCCGAGCGCCAGGCCGTCGCTCACATGGAAATGCAGGTGGGGTTCGGTGCTGTTGCCAGAGTTTCCTACCCGCCCGAGCACTTGTCCCGCCTTCACGCGTTCGCCCGCCTTCACGCGAATCGAACCGGGCTGCAGATGCCCGTAGAAGGCAAACCGCCCGGAACCGAGGTCGAGCAAAACGAAATTCCCGCTCACCGTATCCCAGCCCATGGGCACGGCGCGTTCGGTCATGTGCGGGACGTTCTCCGGTATTTCGTCCTTCACCAGATGGACGGTAGCATCGCTCACGGCGACGGCTTCGGCGCCATAGCAGCGATAGTTCCCGTTCACTTTCGCGTCACCGGTGTGCGTGAGGCCCTGTTCGTTGACCTGAAGAAAATCGATGGCCCAGCGCTGCGGCACGACGAGCCTTCCGGCAAAGGGGAATGTCCCGCGCCTGTGATGGGAGTTCGAACCGGGGCCATTCATCATGCGCCAACCTGTGCCGCGGACCGGCGGCTGGATGACCAACTCGTTGGCGCGAACCGGTGTCGCGCCCGTTAGCAGCTCCTCTTCCCTGCCCGCGCTGTGGAAACGGATGCGGTGAAAGAACCGCTTCGGCAGCCCACTCGCCGAAAGGAAGAGAAACACCGCGGCGCGTTTGCCTGGGGCGATGCGGCGGCGGTCGCGATTGTCCGGATTGGCGCTCAGTAGCGAATGTTCCAAGCCCTCACCGTCTAACGTGAAGCCGGAAGGCTCCACCGAGGGAGCGACCACGATGGATGTCAACACCATGTCGCCCGACGACCAGTTCGTAAGGTGCAGCTCATACGCGATGCGGTAGCGGCCGTCCGCCATCACCGCAATCGGCGGCGAAGGCACCTCAACAACCATGGGCAGCGTGGCGCCATCGGGCGCGCCGGAGAGATCCTGCGCCGGCGCGCAGCAGGCAGCGGCGGCGAGCAGGCAAAGCGCGAGACGCATACCGCTAGAATACGCAAGGAAAGGCCCGCTGTGGCACAATCATTAACCGGGTGACCATCACATGAAGAAACTTGTATCGACAACGCTGATCGCGGCCGTTGCTCTCGCGATCGGATATGGAGTGGGCCAAATGGAAGCCAAGACATCGCGGGTATTCGAACTGCGAACCTATACCGCCGCCGACGGCAAGCTCGACGCTCTGCACGCGCGCTTTCGCGATCACACGCTGAAGATTTTCGCCAAGCACGGCATGAAGAACATCGCCTATTGGGCGCCCACCGACGCGCCGTTGAAGTCGAACACACTCATCTATGTCATCTCGCACGAGAGCCGCGAGGCCGCCAAGAAGAGCTGGGACGCGTTCCGCGTGGACCCCGAGTGGATCAAGGCCCGCGACGCCAGTGAGGTGAATGGGAAACTCACCGCTAAGGTCGAGTCCGTATTCATGGACGCCACCGACTATTCGCCCATGAAATAATGCGCCGCCGCGAATTTTTGCCCGCCGCCGGGCTTCTCCTTTCCAACTGCTCCGGCGAGCCGCCGGGACAGATTTATTTGCACAACGCGCGCATCTGGACCGGCGATCCGACGCTGCCTTGGGCGCACTCGATGATCGTTCGCGAGGGCCGTATTGTCGCTTTTGACGAGAAAGCAGGCGCGGAGACTATCATCGATGCCGGAGGCGCGACCGTCACGCCCGGGTTCATCGACGCGCACGTACACGTCTTCGAAGCGGGTTTGCGGCTGAAGCAGGTGCAGTTGCGCGACTGCCGCAGCAAGGAAGAATTTGTCCGAAAGATCGGCAACTTTGCCGCCGATTCTCCACGCGGAGACTGGATTCTGGGCGGCGATTGGGACCACCAAATGTGGGGTGGCGAGCTTCCGCGGCGGGAGTGGATTGATGCGATGACCAGCAACCACCCGGTGTGGGTCACACGCATGGACGGCCACATGGGCATTGCCAATTCGCCCGCGCTGCGCATCGCCAATATCAACCTCAACACGCCCAATCCGGCCGGAGGCACTATCGTCCGCGACGCGGCGGGCGAACCCACGGGCGTGCTGAAGGACAATGCGATGGAGCTGCTCACGCGTTCGATTCCGCAGCCTTCGGAGATGCAACGCGGCATTGCCTTCGAGTCCGCGACGAAGTATCTGCTGGAGCGGGGCGTGACGGGAATTCACCACATGGGCACGCTGGAGGATTTGGACGTGCTCAACACGCTGCGCAAGGACGGAGGCCTGCGTTTGCGCGTATACGCCGCCGCTCCGCTCAGCCAGTGGAGAGAGACGCAGGAGTGGATTAAAGCAAACGGGCGTGGCGACTCCTGGATGAAGCCCGGACTGCTGAAGGGGTTTGTCGACGGCTCGCTCGGTTCGCACACGGCCGCGATGGAGGAACCATACACGGACGCGCCAAAAGACCGCGGCTTGATGGTGAACAGTGAAGCCGAGCTATTCGAGTGGGTGAGCGGCGCGGATAAGGCGGGGCTGCAGGTGGCCGTCCACGCCATCGGCGATCGGGCCAACCACACGATTCTGGACATCTACGAGCGTGTCACCCGGGAGAACGGCGAGCGCAACCGGCGTTTTCGCGTCGAGCATGCGCAGCATCTTCGCGGCGAGGATGTGAGCCGGTTTGCCGCGCTGCGCGTGATCGCCAGCATGCAGCCCTACCATGCCATCGATGACGGCCGGTGGGCCACGCGCGTGATCGGCGCCGAGCGTTCTAAGACCACTTACGCCTTCCGCAGCCTGCTGGACGCAAACGTCCGCCTGGCCTTTGGGAGCGATTGGTTCGTTGCGCCGCCATCGCCGGTGGATGCGCTGTACGCGGCGGTTACGCGCCGCACGCTCGACGACCAAAATCCGGGGGGCTGGGTTCCCGAGCAACGCATCCAACTGGAGGAGGCCGTGCGCGCTCACACCGCCGGCGCGGCGTACGCGGGATTTCAGGAAGACATTACCGGCACGCTCACGCCCGGCAACCGCGCCGACTTTGTTGTATTCGACCGCGACATTGCCAAGGCGCCGGCCGCGAAACTGCCCGAGGCGCGCGTGCGTTACACCGTGGTCGAAGGCCGCGTGATGTTCTCGCGCGGCTGAACGCGACGCGCTATTCGCGCACGAAGACGAGCGACTTGACCAGGATCGAATTTTTTTTCGGCCGGATCACGACCGTCTCCAGATCGTCCACCGCGCCGTCATAGGCGGCCTGGAGGGAGGCGACTTCGGCCTCCATCTCCGCTTGCAGATCGGCCAGCTGCTGCCGCACCCGTTCGAGATTGCCCGCCGCCAACTGCACATCTCCCGACTGCTGTTGCGAACGGCCGTAGCTCTTCGCCGCGGTGCCCAACCCGCCGATGCTCGACTTCTTGGCGCCGCCGAAAAGCACGCCCAGAAGGCCTTTGGCGATATCCACGCCCATGCTCACTTTCTGCTGGCTCGCCTGTTCCTGCTCGCGCTGCACGGCCTGTTCGGCGCGATGGGCGCGGTCTTCGAGCACGGCGATCTTGGGCGCGTACTTAGCGCGCAGGCGGGTCACTTCGCGGTCGCGCTCCTCGCGCGCCAGTTGCTGCAGGTGGAGACGGAAGTCGCGTTCGTTCTCGCCGGGCTGCGAGCTCACTTTGTACTTGCCGCTGCGAAAAATTTCCAGCGTCTGGCTATTGGCAAGCCAGGTCACGTATTCGCGCTGCCATTTGGTCAATAAATTCGCCGGCACGGGATCGCCCGCGGCGTTCACATCGGCTTCCTCGGCCTCATCCCATTTGGGCAGGTTCGTGTTGCCCGCGATGCCGGCGCAATGCGCGACCATGCGTTCCTGATCCACCTTGTTCTTTGTGTCGGTAAAGCGCAGCGTGGCCGCGCCGGCGACGCGCTTTTCCGCGCTCGCCGCCGTTGCGGCCGCGGGAGCCTTCGCCGAAGCCGCCGGCGCGGCCGAAGCGGGCGCGGGAGCGAGTTGCTTAATCTGTTGCCGCGTCAACGGCCCGCGCAGATACGACATCGCCCAGCGGGTTTCGAACACGGTTGGCGCATCGTCGTGGACATTGTTCATCAGGAACACGCGGCTTCCCAACCCAGCCAGAATTTGCTGCATCCGGCCGCGGTCGAACTTCGCGCCGGCGGTTGTAGAGGCGCCTTCCAAGCCTTCCAGCACGCGCTCTTTGTCGCGCTCGGTTTGGAGGCGGCCGATGAACCAGGTGCCGGCGTTGGCAAGGCCTTTGTAGTCGAGGTCAACGGGGTTTTGAGTGGCCAGGACCACGCCCAAGCCATACGCCCGCGCCTGTTTCAACAACGTCAGCAGCGGCATCTTGGACGGCGGATTCGCGACGGGAGGGAAGTATCCGAAGATCTCGTCCATGTAGAGGATCGCCCGCAGACTGGTGGTGCCGGCCTGTTGCCGCATCCAGGCCAGCGTGTTGTTCAGCACGAGCGAGACGACGAACATGCGTTCGGCATCGGAGAGGTGCGCGATGGAGATGATGGCGACGCGCGGCTTTCCCTGGGGCGTGTAGAGCAGGCTGCCCACGTCGAGCGGGACGCCTTCCATCCATTGTGAAAAGCCCGGCGAGGCAAGCAGGTTGTTCAGCTGCATGGCGAGCCGCATGCGGTCCTTCGCCGGGAAGAAGCTCTCCAACTCCAAGACGCCCACCCGTTCGAATGGAGGCGACTGCACCTGCTGGATCAGTTGCCCCAACTCGAGACTTGCGCCATCGCGCCACGCCGTATCGAGGATGTTCGACAGCAGAATGTGCTCGCGGCTCTGAATCGGGTCCGCTTCGATTCCGAGCAACCCCAGAAGCGAGGTGGCCGTCGCCTGAATGCGCTCGGTGTAGATTTCGCGGTCTTCCGCAGCCGCGCCCGCGGGCGCGTCGAACGACTTCAAAACGCTGATCGGGATACCGGCGTTCGAGCCTGGGGTGTAGATGGCAAACTCGGCCGCATTGCGCAGCATGCGAATGCGTTCGCCCGACTGCCCCCATTGAGCGAGGCCGTTGGCCCACAATTCCGCTTGCTGTTTTGGATACTCGGAAGCCGGAATGCCCTTCCGCGCCGCGTCGTCCATGTTCACCCAGGGGGCAAAATCTTCCGGCCGCAGATCGGGAAACGTCAGCAGCAGGTTCGAAAGGTCGCCCTTCGGATCGATGACCAGCGCGGGGATGCCATCGATGGCTGCCTCTTCGAGCAGGCCGATGCAGAGTCCTGTCTTACCGCTGCCGGTCATGCCGACGCTGCCGGCGTGGGTCCCCAGATCGCGAGAATCGTAGAGCAGCCGCCCGGGCG
>CAYUZM010000379.1:0-6070 GCA_964449665.1 uncultured Solibacteraceae bacterium | reverse complement strand
AACAGCCATGATAGGCGTGAAACCCGTTACTATTTATCTGAAATTCATTCGCGGCATTCCTGGCAAGCGTCCGCTAAACGAGAACGAGCCAGCCCCTGAGGGCGACCTCAATGAGTCACCCAAGTGGATGAGCAAATCCCAACGAGCTGGCTGGCGATACGCCATCGAGCACGCGCCAGCGGGCCTGCTGAAACGGCTGGACCGTTCCGTCCTGACCGCCTGGGTCGTCGCTGAAGATCTACATCGCAAGGCGTCGGAGATGCTGGAGAAGCACGGGCTGCTCATCAAAGCTCCGAATACCGGTCTGCCGATCCAATCGCCGTACTTACCGGTGGTCAATCGCCAGGCCACAATCATGCTGAAGGCGGCCGAGCAGCTTGGTTTCTCGCCCGCGTCGCGCTCTAGAGTACAGATCGAGCCGGATCGAAGTAACGAGCCGAATCCTTTTGATGGGTTCTAGGCGATCAGCTGGATATGGCTCCGCCTCCAGGCGAGTCCAGCGAATTCACCCCCATGGGGCTCATTATCTTCACAGCCTATTTTCGTAGACCGGTGTTGTCCCGCGCGCGTGCCGCCGCAGGTTTCGGGCGGGGGGTACCTCGCGTCACTCTCGATGCCGCACTCTCTGTGCGATTCGTCCGCTAATCGGGGCTACACTATTAGCAGAGTTTCGGTTCGCGAAACCAGCGCACAGCGCACTTTCCGAAGGAAACCCCAAGAGCAAATGCCTGGAGGTTCCATGGAAGTCGCGCTTCGACCGATTCAAGAAATCATTCCTTACGCGCGGAACGCCCGTTCGATTCCGCCTGCCGCTATCGATAAGGTCGCCGCATCCATCCGCGAGTTTGGTTGGCGACAGCCCATCGTGGTGGACGAGAAAGGGGTCGTTGTTGCCGGCCACACACGGCTGCTTGGTGCGCAGAAGTTGGGCTTGCTGGAAGTTCCAGTTCACGTCGCCACCGGTCTGACAGATGCGCAGATTAAGGCGTATCGGTTGATGGACAATCGCTCCCACCAGGAGTCCAACTGGGATGATAGCCTGCTCGCCATTGAGCTGGGAGAACTCCGCGACTTGGCAGTGGACCTCTCACTCACCGGTTTCGACGCAGCGGAAATCGACGATCTGTTTGCGCTGGATGGTGCGGTCAATGAGGGGCTGACCGACGACGACGCTGTCCCCGAGGCGCCGGAGAAGCCGGTCAGCCGGCCCGGCGATCTCTGGCATTGCGGACCGCACCTCGCTATCTGCGGCGACGCCACCAGCGATAGCGATCGACAACGGTTGCTTGGCGACCAGCGAGCCGACCTAGTTTTTACGGATCCTCCATACAACGTCGGCTATCAGGGTTATACCGAAGAGAAGCTCACGATCCAAGGGGACAAGATGGACCCGGCTGCGTTCGCCGCATTCCTGGAGCGTGCCTTCCGCAGCTATCGCGATGGAGTGAAGCCGGGCGCTTCCCTCTATGTCTGCCACGCTTCGTCGTGTCAGCGCGAGTTTCAGAATGCGATTGAATCTGCGGGCTTCGAAGTTCGCTGCCAGATCATCTGGGCCAAGAACACCTTTGCCTGGGGACACGGCCGCTACAAGTTCCAGCACGAGCCGATCTACTATTGCCACGTGGCCGCACAGAGCGACGCCTGGTACGGCGACAAGACCCAATCGACGCTGTGGCAGGAAAAGAAGCCCGCGGCCAATCGACTGCACCCGACGATGAAACCGGTCGAACTGATCGAGCGGTCTCTCCTGAATAGCAGCAAGACGGGTGATTTGGTGCTGGATTTGTTCGGAGGTTCGGGCTCGACGATGATTGCCTGCGAGAAGCGGGGCAGAGCTGCGCGGTTAGCGGAAATCGATCCTCGCTACGCAGACGTGATTGTTCGGCGTTGGCAGGAGTTCACCGGATCTCAGGCCGTGTTGGATGGCACGGGGCAACCATTCACCGACTTGGAGCGGGAACGCAGGGAGGCGAGATAGATGGGTCTGCGTGGACCGGCACCGAAACCGACGGCGCTACGGATTGCAGAAGGTAACCTGGGTAAACGTCCGTTGAACATCCTCGAACCACGTCCGCGCCAGATCACACCTGCGTGTCCCAAGCATCTCGACGGCGAGGGAAGACTGGCCTGGAGAACGTTGGTTCCGGTGCTCGAACGCATGCGAGTCCTGACGGAGGCAGACGGGATCGTATTGGCGAACCTGTGCGACAGCTACAGCACGATGGTTCAGGCGCAACGGAAACTGCGCGAGACTGGCATGCTTCTGCGGACGCCATCGGGCTACGTCCAGCAGAATCCGCTCATCAGCATCGTTAGCTCGTCGATGGAGACGGTGAACAAACTGGCGCGGGAGTTCGGACTGACCCCGGCCTCCCGATCGAGAATTCACTCCGAGCCGCCCGAAGACGATATGGACCCGATCGAGAGGCTGCTATGCATGTGAACCCAACCTGGCAGGTATTCGGCATGCATCAAAGAATTTTGCGCAATTACCCGCTCCGCCTCGGCATGACGCGACAAGCCCGCCGCGGCTGAAGCCGGGCGGGCGTTGCTTCTGAGGTGATGGCGATTACGTGGCGATCGAGTAGACGCGCTCCCCGTCGTCGCGCTTTTCCGACGCGACCGTCATTCCCATCTTCGTTCCCAGGGTCCCACTGATAAACCCGCGCACGCTGTGCGGCTGCCATCCGGTGGCGTTCATGATCTCGGCCAAGGTCGCGCCCTGTTTGCGTCCGATCAGTTCGAGGACGATGGATTTCTTGCTGCCTTCGCGCGCCGGGCTTGCGCCACGTTTCGCCGTAGCGGGCTTCGTAGCCTTGCTCGGGGATTTCTTCGCATCGGTCTTCTTCGTCGCGACTGGGTCCGTCTGTTGGGTAGATTCGGGGATCAGGCGCTGTATGGCTTTCCAGATGCGGCTCACGGCGGTCGCGCGGTCCTTGAACTTCGCGACGGGCTTCAGATCGTCGAACGGCGCGACGCCTGCGAAGCTGTTCCAGGTTTCGGCGAGCCGGGACACCCCCCACTCGGAGGTGAGCTTGGTTAGCGCCTTCTCGCTGTCAAATGACTGGGCCGGGTCGGCTCCGGCCGGAAGCTGGGCAAAGCCTGTGATCTTGTTGTCGTTGTCGATGGTGAATGCGGGCATAGTCATGGTCCTTTCGAACTCGGTCAGAGTTTCGCGGGATCGAACTCCGCAGCCACCACATAGCCTTCCAACCCCAGCGCCCAAAGCTTGTACCTAGTCGGGCAACAGACCTCTCCGCCCTGCCGAAGAACGGCCCTCCGCCGGGAATGGTCCAGGTAGGCGAACTCCCTCGCTTCGGGAATGGTCGAAACTGGACCCAGCGGCCAGTAGATTCCGGAATCATCCTCGGCGATCAAAAGGGCAATGCCGAGATTTGTTTCATCGTTGATGCGAATCGCAAATCCGGGCGTCGGGGCAGGGCGGTTCGTGGCGCGCTGTTTCATTCGATTTCCTCGCACGACGATTCATCACTTCCATGAGAAGGCTAAGTCAAGTCAATACGCCGTGGCGGATTCTCCATTCTTTTTGGTGTGGTTGATGGTTATGCTCATCGCTTTGGCAATGTACCCTGCTATGCTGTTGCAACCTGGGCGGAGGATAGGGCTCTGCGGGGACGCACCCCGAGCGCCGACCCAGTGGCCGGGATTCGGCGGGTCCGGACGCAGTTTGGGCCCGCTCCCCAAGAATCCTGGCGGCAAAGCGGAAAATCCCGGGGGCTTGGGGGCAGCGCCCCCAACACGTCGTCTGCAATTCGCTCAGCCTGCTGCGCTCAACTCCGTTCGACTCCAACCGCCACGTGCCCTGCTTCCATTCGCACTCTTGGTGAGCAGCTGAATCACTGCCCGGTGCATGATGAGATCCATTGGTTTGGGCGCTGCAATCTCTGTGTCGGCCTCTATTTCCGGATTACTCCGGCAGACCGGTGATGAATGCGCAGTCGCCCGAATCGCGGCAGTTGTTGCGAACTGTTTCTGCAGCAAGTGATGCTGATGTCTTGTTGCTCTCTGCGGTCAGGCCGCGGCGTTGATCTGGTTGGCCTCCCGGAGCGGCTCGTATACTTCGGCAGTGACCCAGAGCTTGTGCATCACCACTGCCAGTTTCCTTGCAACGGCCACAACGGCTCTTTTCTTGGCATTCTTGCCTCCACGGATCATCAGACTCTGACCCCAGCGCCGCAAATCGCTGTCGGGGCCAAAATGGCCCAGTATGTAATGAGCACAACCAACCAGCAGCCGCCGCACCATGTGATCGCCAGCCTTGGTGATCCGCAGTTGCGGCTTGCTGTCACCCGAGTCGCTCTGTCTCGGTAGCAGGCCCAGGTAACCTGCGATGTCGCGGCTCTTAGCGAACCGATGAGGATCATCAATGGTCAGAGTGAACGCCATGCTGGTCATCACTCCAACCCCAGGGATCTGTCTCATCAGTTGTGTGTGCCCGTATTGCGTCCTGGCCATCTGCTCGATCCGCTTGTCATACTCCCGGAGTTGCGTGGAAATCTGCTCAATCTGATCAAGTAATGGTGTCAGGGCATCGCGAATCGCTTTCGGAACGTGCTCCCGGACTCTTCGCGCGAAGCATTCCCCCGAGGCGCCTGGCAGCCGGCTACCCATGGACTTGACCATCCCGCGCACGCAGTTCATGAGTTTGGTCCGCACCTGTACCAGCGCATCACGGGCACGAATCATAGTCAGATCGGCCTGGGCTTTTTCGCTGCGGTGACGGATGGGGTGTAACAGATCCTTATCGACGCGGGCAAGCCGTGCCAGCATTCTGGCATCGACTTTGTCGTTCTTGCGGTCGCTTTCATAGATGACGCGAACTTGACGGGCGTTGGCGACGATTACGTCGTGGCCATAGCTTTGTAACAGACGGCTGACCCATGGAGAATGCGTTCCGGTCTCGAGTGCAATACGGCAGGGCCTCATGCTCTGGAAATGCTGTTCGAATCCGCCGTCGGTAGTGCGAGTGGTGCCCTCGGATAGGACTTCCCCATCCGAGTCCAAAATGCAGTAGGCGCTTTGCTTATCGCCAAGATCGATGCCGATGGTCATTTTGGTGCCCGTTTTGATGCTCGTCTTCCCTGATGTAGCGGACCGTTTCTTTGCGGGGCGCGCTGAACTAACGGTAGTATTCTTCCTCAAGGTCGCTCTCCTTTGTTGCACTTCGAGTGCGTTTGAAATGGGTTGAAGCTCCAACAAGACTGTGAACATATACCATGGCCTTCTCATCCCATCTCTGAACGGGGAGGAAGCCAAGTCAAATCTGCGCAGGATCCGAATACTTCTCGTAGGTTGCGGATTCCGGGCGAAGGTGAATGCGTTTCGGAGGCGAACGTGAATGGCGCTCCGGGCTGAAGGTGAGCGGTGATTTCGGCTGGGAGGCGAACGGTCTTCACCCCACCCCTGAATAGCATGCACGATGGCCCGCAATGATTTCCTCAGGCGGGCGTCGCTGGGCATCATCCCGGCACAATCGGCTTCCGGCGCGGATGGGACGGCGCACGAGAACTTCGCTCGGAAGGATTTGCTGCCAAGCGAGATGGTCGCGTTGAAAACGCGCGGTCGAGCCTTTGGAGAGGCGAGATGCGCGTTCCCGGCAGGGTGTGCGAACAGACTTGGCGTTGGAATCCGGCGCCGCACGCGGCGATTCCCGCGACCGAGTCGCGCGCTACCTCGGTGTTGGCCGTACGACGATTGAGCGGGCCGAGGCTGTTGTCGAGGCGGCCGAGAATCGTCCAAAGGAACATGGCCATCTCGTCGAGCAGACGAATCGCAGCGGCAAGGTATCGGGTGTCTTTCGAATTTTGTCCTGAAGAAGGACTGAAGCAGGTTGAGCAAATCGGTCGCGACCCGCCGCAGATGCCAAACGGCCCTTTCCGCGTGATTGTCGCGGACCCGCCATGGCGATACGACTCGGGCAGCGATTTGCCGTATCCCACCATGGGCATCGAAGATATCAAAGCGCTACCGATTGCGGGGGGCGCGGACCAGGACTGTCGCGGCAAAGTGAGAAGTTCCTATTGGGGCAAAGTAGAAAGTTCCTCTTGAC
>CAYUZM010000378.1:0-6076 GCA_964449665.1 uncultured Solibacteraceae bacterium | reverse complement strand
CGAGGCCCGCACCCATGATGGCGCTGGTGACGCCGAGCATCTCGCGCATGCCGGGGCCGCCCTTTGGACCTTCATAGCGGATGATGAGCGTGTCGCCGGCGTTGATCTTGCCGTGGGTGACGGCGTCCATGGCGTCTTCTTCGCGGTCGAAGACGCGCGCCGGGCCGTTGTGGCTCTTGCGGGCGATGCCGGTCACCTTGATCACGCAGCCATCGGGAGCAAGCGAACCCTTCAAGATGACGAGGCCGCCGGACTTCTTAATCGGCTCGTTGACCGGCATGATGACCTTCTGGCCGGGTGTTTCCTTGGCTTCGGCTGCTTCTTCGCCGAACGTGCGGCCGGTAACGGTGATGCAGCCCTTGTGGATGAAGCCGCCTTCCAGCAGGCGCTGGGCGATGACGGGGATGCCGCCGGCTTTGTCGACGTCGACGGCAGTGTAGTCGCCGGCGGGTTTGAGGTTGCACAGCAGCGGCGTGCGCTCGCTGATGTGCTGGAAGTCGTCGATGTCGAGCGGGACGCCGGCGTCGTGCGCCATGGCGAGCAGGTGTAGCACGGCGTTGGTGGAACCGCCGGATGCCGCGACGCTGGCGATGGCGTTCTCGAAGGCTTCGCGCGTGCAGATGTCGCGCGGCTTGATGTCCTTTGCGACGGCGTTCATGATGAGCTCGCCGCAACGCATGGCGACGTCGCCCTTGCGCGGATCAACTTGGGGCACGCTGGCCGTGCCGAAGGGCGACAGGCCGATGCACTCCATGATGGTGGCCATGGTGTTGGCGGTGTACTGGCCGCCGCAGGCGCCTGGGCCGGGGCAGGCGTGGTTTTCGATTTCGAGCAACTGGGCGTCGGTGATCTTGCCCGCCGCGTGCGCGCCGACGGCTTCAAAGACGTCCTGGACGTTGATGTCCTTGCCGTTGAGGCGGCCGGGCATGATGGTGCCGCCGTAGAGGAGCACGCTGGGAACGTTCAAACGAAGCAGGGCCATGGCCGCGCCGGGGATGGTCTTGTCGCAGGCGACGAGGGCGACCAGGCCGTCGAACATATAGCCGCGCGTGCAGAGCTCGATGGAATCGGCGATGAGATCGCGGGAAACGAGCGATGCCTTCATGCCTTCGGTGCCCATCGTAATGCCGTCGGAGATGGCGATGGTGTTGAACTCCATCGGCGTGCCTCCGGCTTTGCGGACGCCTTCCTTCACGCGGACGGCGAGGTCGCGCAGATTGTAGTTGCACGGCATCGTTTCGATCCAGGTGTTGGCGATGCCGATGATGGGCTTCTTCAGATCTTCGTCTGTGAAGCCGATGGACTTGTAGTAGGAACGTGCGGGCGCGCGCGTGGGGCCCTGCGTGATGGTGTAGCTTTGCAGTTTCATGGAGACATGACCAGTTTATAACGGGGGTGGCGGCGGGCTTCGTCGTATTCTCAAACTATGGCTCGTATAGCATGCATCCATGCACACCCGGACGACGCGGAAATCCTGTTGGGGGGGACGCTGACGATTCTGGCGCGGAAGGGTCACGCGGTAACCGTGGTGACCATGACGCCGGGAGATTGCGGAACGAAGGAACATTCGCCGGAGGTGATCTCGCGCATGAGGCGGGCCGAAGGCGCGGCCGGCGCGGCCGCCATGGGCGCGCGCTACGCCTGCGCGGAGTTTCGCGACATGGCCGTATTCAACGACGACGAATCGCGCCGCCGCGTCACGGCACTGGTGCGCGACCTGCGGCCGGACGTGGTGATCACGGCTTCGCCTTCGGATTATCATTGCGACCACGAAGCGACGTCGCACCTGGTGCGCGACGCCTGTTTCGGGGCCGGTTGTCCGAATTACGATTGCTCGGCGTTCTCCGAAGCGGCGGCGATGGATACGATCCCGCATCTTTACTTCGCCGATCCGGTGGAGGGCACCGACCGCGAGGGGCGCATCATCCGGCCCGACTTTGTCGTGGACATCGCCTCGAGCTTTGTGGCGAAGCGCGATGCGCTGGCCTGCCATGTGTCGCAGCGGCAGTGGCTCTCCGAACACCACGGGATGGACAACTATCTCGATGAGATGGCACGCTGGACGCGGGCGCGGGGGAAACTGGCGGGGCTGGAGTTCGGCGAAGGGTTCCGGCATTACAAGATTCACCCCTACCCGCACGCGCCGCTGCTTGAGGATCTGCTGGGAGCTGAGCTGGTGAACCGCTTCGTGTAGTCACGCGACTCCGCCGGCGGCGTTTCCCTCTGCGCGCAACGAGTTACGGCGGAAGGGACGGCGGGCGGCGCACGGCTGGGTGCTACTTCGTTAGCCATGAACGAAGCGGATCGCATCCAGCGCAATCAGGACAGGTTGAAGGAACTATTTCCCTCCTTCGCGGCGCGGGTAAAGAGAGTGATTGAGGATCTGGAGGCCGCGGGCGTGCGTCCGCGCATCCAGGCGGCTTACCGTTCGCCCGAAGACCAGTTGAAGGCGTTCACGTCGGGGAACTCCAAGCTGAAGTTTGGATTCCACAACATCACCGGGCCCGCGGGCGAAAGGCAGGCACTGGCCGTGGACCTGCTCGACGACGATGCGCCGTTGCAGCCCACCGTGGAATTCCTGCTGCGTTTGGCCGCGGCGGCGCGGAAGCACGGGCTGGTGTCGGGCGTGCTGTGGGGATTGACGGTGCCGCGTCAGAAGCTGGTGAACGAGGCGCTTGCGGCGAAGAATTTCAAGGCTGCGGTGAAGGTGGGGTGGGACCCGACGCATCTGGAGCCCACCGGAATCACGGTCGCCGAGGCGAAAGCGGGCAAGCGGCCGGCGTAGCGCGGCGGCTACCGCGTTGCCGATCCAGCGGCGGAGTGCCCGTATTCGTGAATGGCCCACACCCTGAGCGTGCCAAACGTGCGCAGTAGCTTCGAGGGCTGCGGGTCGGGAAACACAAACCGTCCAAAGACGCCCTGCACGGAGTAAACCGGTTCCTGGGGGGGAAGCGCATGGCGGCGGGGGACGGGGGAAAACTCGTTTTCCACTTGTTCCACCGGAATCGCCCAGGCCTTGCGGTGTTCAAGCGGGAACGGCGGCAGGTGTTGCATGGAGCGGTATGCGTCCACGAGGACCCATGCTTCACCTGTGATGAAAATCGGAGTGCCCCTGGCGGCAAGTTGGGCGAGGTAAGCGGGCGCGCCCCGAATCTCCTGCCGTACTCGCAGCGGTTCCGCGATGGGCGGCTGGTTCTTTTGCATCAGGATGAAGCCAAGGACGAACACGAGTGGGATGCTCAGCGGCCGGATGCGGGAGCGCGCGGCCAACCAGCGGTGCGCGGCCAGGCCCAGGCCCGCCGCGATGAACACGGCGATCACCGAGGAGTGGCGCGTACGTCCAAAGGGGAACAGCCGGAGCATCGACAGCGTCAGGCCCGTGGCAAAGGGCGCCAGCAGCAGAATGCGCCAGGCCAGGGAGGCGTCTTTCAGCGCCAGCAGATAAATGACGGCAAACAACGCCCCTGCCGAAATCGCGCCGGTAAGGTAGGCGAACTGCTTCAGGAATCCGCTCGCCCAGAAGACGGCATACATCTGCCCCTTCACGGGATAACCGCCCACGCCGTAGTCGGTGGGAACGGTCTCGAGGTGGCGAATGTGGAACCAGTAGAGGGCGATGAGAACGCCCACGGCGAGCACCTGGCAGCTGGCCCAAACCCACCAGGCCCGCGACGGCGCGCGGGATTCCCGTAGCCGCGCCGCGCCGTACAGGGCGATGGCGGGGCAGAACATCAGGACAGAGTAGTCCGTGAAAAGGGCCATCGCGAGCGTCGCGCCGGCCAGGGCGATGCGGCCTTGACTCGACCTCACAATGCCCTGATCGAACCACAGCAGGACCAGCGCGACGAGGACCATTGCCAGGGCGTAGCTGCGCACTTCGGCCGAAAGATCGATCAATCCAGGACAGAGTGCGGTGGCGATCAGCGCCGCGCATCCGGCGGCCAGGCTCAAACGCTCGCGCAGCCAGAAATAGAGCACAACCGGGAGCATCAATCCGGCGAAGACGCCGAACAGGCGGCTTGTAAATTCGCTGTAGAGAAACGGGCGAAGGCTGCACGTGATGATGGAGTGAAGCGGCGGGTGGGTATCGGACCAAAACAGGCGCAGGGTCTCGGCCATCGAGTTCGAATAGCAAGGCACCAGGTGCAGCGCTTCATCCGGGTTGAGGATCAGCGTGTAGGCCCGTAGCAGGCGCAAAGCAGCTCCCAGAACGAGCGCGCACAGTGCCGCCACTTTGAGCCAATACCCGGAGCGGGAAGAGATGTGCACTTCGGATGCCATGGTAGCGCAGCGGTTTGGGCCTACCGCTGCGCGGGATGCACGGCGTTGAGGCGCCAGATGGTGAGGAGACCAAACCGGCCAATCGGTTGGGCTGGGCGCGGCTCGGGAAGCTCGACGGGAAAGTAACCGGCGTCGACGAAGTAGACCGGATCACCGGGCGCGATCGTGCGGCCGGCGCGGAAACGCGCAAACTGCTGTTCGAAGAAGTCGCGTTTCAATTCGCCGAATGTGTCGCCGAGGACGCGGACGGGAGGCTGGCGCTCCATGATGCGGTAGTACTGGATGAGCAAGCGCCCTTCGCCGGTGGCGAGGATGGGCGCGGTTGTGGCGGGCAGGGAACTGAGGAAGACGGCCGCTTCGCGGAAGGCTTTGCGGTCGAGCTGCGAATCCGGCCGGTCCATGAAGTCCCTTCGGGCCGTGGCGATGAAGAGCACGGCGGCCAGCGGGACGGCCAGGAGCCAGCGTGGGCGCGGCGCGAGCCAGCGCTCAGCGGCCAGAGCGGCCCCGGCGGCGATGACGATGGAGACGACGGCGGAATGGCGTGTACTTCCGAACGGCAGAAGCCGCAGAAGCGAAAGCGCAAGGCCGGTGGCGAACGGCGTGAGCAGAAGCAGCCGCGAGGCGAAAGATGCGTGCAGCAGCGCCAGCGCAAAGGACGCCGCAAGGACCACGCCTGCCGCGAGCGTGCCGGCGAGATAGGCAAACTGTTTGATCGTGGCCGCGGCGAGGAAACGAGGCAGCGGCTCGCCGCGCGCGCGAAACCCGTTGCGGAGCCAGCTTTCGGCGAAATCGGACGAATTCTCCTGGAAGTGGCGGATCTGCAACCAGTAGAGCGCCCCGAAGACCGCGAGCGCCAACAGAATCATGGCGCCCCACGCAGCCCACATGCGGCGCGGCGCGCGGGCCTCATGGAGCCGGGCGAAGCCGTAGAGCGTGATGGCAGGGCATAGGATGGCCACCGAGTAGTCGCTCATGATGGCAAGCGCGAGAGCGCAGCCGGCGAGGAGAACGCGGCTCAGGCGGGCGGAATCGATGCCGCGGTCCAGCCAGAGCAGCGTGAGCGCCGAGAAGAAAAAGGCGAGTGAATAGCTACGCACTTGAGGGGCGAGCGTGATGAGGTTGAGCGAGAGAGAGGTCAATAGCAGCGCCGTGCAGGCCGCCACGATGCCCGCGCGGCCGCGCAACCAGAGGTAGAGAATGACCGGAAACAGCGATCCGGCGATGACGGAAATCAGGCGCGCGCCGAACTCTTCGTAAGTGAGGGGACGGATCGCGTACGTCAGGATGAGCAGCAACGGCGGGTGGTGGAATTGGAGGAATTGCGCAAACGCGTCGCGGAACGAGCCGAGGTGAACGGGCAGCAGCTGGAGCGCCTCGTCCCCATTCAGGCCGAGCGCGGCGGCGCGGTAGCAGCGGGCCAAGATGCCGAAGACGGCCGCGGCGAATGCCAATGCCTGGAACCAGAACTTTGGGCGGGACGGAAAAGGCACGTGGCCCGATATGGTACCGCAAAGCGGTCCAAGCGAGGCTCCGTGCGCGTGGGAATGGGCTCTGTCACTATTTTCGAGCGGCTGCATCCTGTGTGATGGAGGAGATGGGTATGAATGTGGACCGGTATTTGCGGATGATTGCGGGCACGATCGTGCTGGCCAGCGTGGCGCTGGGGCACTATGTGAACGCGAACTGGTACTACCTGACGGCGTTTGTGGGGCTGAACCTGCTGCAGTCGGCATTCACCAACTGGTGCCCGATGATGTCGATTTTGCGGAAGTTGGGGGTAAAGGGTTGATGAAAC
>CAYUZM010000377.1:0-6085 GCA_964449665.1 uncultured Solibacteraceae bacterium | reverse complement strand
GCCATCGCCCTTTCAGGCGGTACCCTGTGCGGGAACGATGTATTCCCGGACAATCGCTACCGATTTCCAGTGGAGGTCGCGGGTGCGGCCCAACAATCCTCCTATCTCCGCATCGACCAGATCGCATTTGTACCTGACGGCTGGCGCGCCACTGGACGGCGGGCGCGCCACAAATGGTAAGCTGCTCCTTTCCGGCAACGGCAGCAGCACGATTCCCGTAATTACAGTTAAGAGCGGCAAGGACAGCGTCCGGGGAATCATTGGGGTCCGCAAGAAACCGGCGGCAGCCGGGCCCTCAGCCGGCAGGTTCTGGACTACCAGTCACGGCACTGGCAACCCGGTTCCGATGCCGAAGTGAACACGAGATTGTTGGAGAGACGAGGAGAATGACGATGAAACTGATGACCGGTGCACTCCTTTTCACGCTGGTCCCGCTGGCCGCCTGGGCCCAGGTAAACGCGGGCGAACTGAAGCCCGAAGCCAGCCTTCCCTTCAAGATGACCACCACGGCCACCTTCGGGCTGCCGTGGCGCATCGCCTTCCTGCCGGACGGCCGCATGTTGGTGACCGAAAAGATCGGTCCCATCTGGCTGGTCTCGGCGGAAGGAGAAAAGATTATGCCCTTGGGCGGAACGCCCCCCGTTTACTGGCAGAACCAGAACGGCATGCTGGGCGTCTTCGTCTCGCCCAAATTTGCCACCGACGAGAGCGTCTACATCACCTACATCGAGCCCGGCGAATACGGCGGCAGCCAGGCACTGGCCCGCGCGAAGCTGAACATTGGCCGCGTGCCGAGACTGGAAAACTTTGAGGTGATCTGGCGGCAGATGCCCAGGGGCAAGGGCGGTCAGGCGGGCGGGCAAATCGCATTCGCTCCCGACGGCGAGTCTCTGTACATGTCCGTGGGCGACCGCCAGCGCATGACGCCGGCTCAAGATCCGAATCAACCGGTTGGCAAAATTGTGCATCTGACCCTCGACGGCAAACCGCACCCGGACAATCCCGGCCATGGCAAGTCTGGCGCTCGCACCATTCCGCTGATCGATCCGCCGCGCGACACCGAGGTCGCCAAAACTGCGCCCGTGGTGAGCACCTACACCTTTCCCGCCGAGAACCTGACGCCTGCCGAAACCTGGGCCAGCGGCTTTCGCGCCCCCTATGGCCTGGCATTTTCGCCCACGGGTGAACTGTGGGAGGTCGAGCATGGCCCACGCGGCGGCGATGAGTTGAACCTGATCGAGAAGGGCAAGAACTACGGTTGGCCGGTTGTTTCCTACGGCAAGAACTACAACGAGGTGCCGATTGCCAGCCACGACTCGCGGCCCGAGTTTACGAAGCCCGCGATCTATTGGGTGCCGGTGATTGCGCCGGGCAACCTGATGTTCTACCGCGGCACCAAGACCTTCCCGCAATGGGATGGCAGCGGCTTCATCAGCGGCCTGGGGAGCCACACGATTAATCGCATAATCTTCGACGGCAAGGGCGGCGCCAAAACCGCCGAACGCTGGGATGTCGGCAAGCGCATCCGCGACGTGGAACAAGCACCCGACGGCTCGCTTTGGATGCTGGAAGACGCCAATCCCGGCGCGCTGATTCACGTCACACCGAAGTGACCGGCTCGAGGCCCGGGGATCCGGTCCCGGCCTCCGCCATGCCTGTGCCCCTGGCCTTCCGCTTCCCAGCGCTCCGACAGACCGCTGAAGTGCACCCCGGCAGTCCCGCGGAGCCTGTCGTCGAATGCCTCGCGCTATACTGGCGGCAATCATGAGCCGCTCATCAACCTTCGCCCGTTGGATTCGCCCGGCCGTGGCCCTGGTGGCCGCCGCCGGACTCTATAACGCCTGGACGCAGCAAACGCCCGCCGATCCTCCATTGACCGTGGAAAAGATCGCCGACGATCTGCACGTCATTGTGGGCGCGGGCGGCAACGTCGGCGTCTATACAACCGACGAAGGGGTCATCATTGTCGACGATAAATTCGAGCGTAATGTCGACGGCATTCTCGAGAAGGTGAAGTCCATCTCCCCCAAGCCGATTCGCTACGTGCTGAATACGCACCTGCACGGCGACCACACGGGAGGTAACGCGAAGATTGCCGCCATGACCGGCGCAACCGTGTTCGGACATGCCAACGCGCGCGCCTACATGGTGGAAAAGAAGATGCCCGGCTTGCAAAACGTCACCTTCAACGACAAAGCGGCGGTGCACCTGGGCGGCAAGACCGTCGAGGCTTACTACTTCGGCCGCAGCCATACCAATGGCGACGTGGTCTACTATTTTCCGGCACACAAAACCATTCACACCGGCGACATGTTCGCCGTCGGCGGTCCGTTCATCGACTACTCTTCCGGCGGCAACGGTCGCGATTTCCCGAAGACCGTGGCCGGCGCGCTGACCCTCGATGCCGAAACCGTCATTCCAGGGCATGGCGGCCCCATTCTGAAGAAGGCCGACCTGGCTACCTTCAAGAGCGAATTGGAGAACGCGCAAGCGCAGATGAGCAAGCTGATTAAAGAGGGGAAGTCGAAGGACCAGGCCAAAGCGCTGCTCAATACGGCTAACTTCAAGATGTGCTGCAAGACCGGACTTTGGGAACGCACCATTCCCGCGTTGTGGGACGAATTATCGAAGTAGCCGTCTAAGCGGAGATGACCTTCGCCTCGGCGGTTCGTGCAGTCGCGCTGGCGGCCTGCCTGGCCGCTCTCTCCTGGATGGCGGCGCAGTCGCCCGCGCCCCTCAAGCCGCTCGACGTGGTGCGGATCTCGAACCGGCTCCACGTGCTCATGGACCCGGAGGACAACGGCAATGTCGCCGTCTACGTCACCGACGAAGGCGTCGTGCTGGTGGACGCTAAATTTGAACGGCACGTGCCGCAGATGCTCGAAGCCGTTGCCAGGATTACGGACAAGCCGGTCCGTTACTTATTGAGCACCCATCACCACGACGACCACACCGGCGGAAACGCGGCGATCACGGCCCAGACCGGCGCCCGCGGGTTTGCCCACACAGCGGCGGCCGGCCTGATGCGATCGCGCAAAATGCCAGGCCGTCCGGAGATGACGTTCACCTCGCGCGCCGCCATCCATCTGGGCGGCGCAACCATCGAGGCCTATCATTTCGGACGCGGCCACACGGCGGGGGATGCGGTGTATGTTTTTCCCGGAGAACGAGCCGCGCATGTGGGTGATTTGGTGGAACTGGTGGGCCCTTACGTCGATCGAGGCGCCGGCGGTAGCGGAAACGAATTCCCGGCCACCGTCGAGAAGCTCTTCTCGCTTGGCACCGACGTGTGGATTCCCGGGCACGGCAAGCCGATGACGCCGGAGACGGCACGGCGTTACCAGAAGGACCTCACGGCGGCGCTGGATCGTGCGCGCGAAATGCACGCGCGAGGCGTCAAGAAAGAGGACGCAATCAAGGAGTGGAATAGCGAAGGCCTTCGCTATTGCTGTAGAACGAACATCTGGAAACGGTCGCTGCCCGGCATCTGGGACGAGTTGGCAGAAGCCCGCTAAGCGGCGCTTATTTCGCCTTCAATAACTCGGTGATCTCAACCCGCATCCGTGCGTCATCGTCCGGCGGAGGTTTCAACTTCCCGCCGTGCTGATAGCGGACCATGTTCTTTTTGTCGATAATCGCCGTCTGCGGCACGTAGAAGATTGACGCCATCGCGTGCTGCAGAAACTCCTGCGCCTTGTCGCGCGAGACAATACCCACCGGGTAGGTGGCGCCAGATCCGTTGAGAAACGTGGCGATATCCTTTTCGGCGTTGTCATTGGTCGCGAGGCCAATTGCCTGAAAGCCCTGGCTCTTGAACTCCCGGTAGTAGCCTTCCAGCACACGCCCGGCGCGGTGGCACGCCTGGCAGTAGGTAATCAGGAACTCAACGGCAATCACCTTGCCTGCATATTTCTTCAAATCGCCTTCGCTGCCATCCGGCCATTTGAACTTCAACGGAATCGCGGGACGCGGCAATTGCGCGCCATGCAGTTGTCCCGCCAGCGCGGCGGCCGGAAGAGTCAGAATGAGACGGCGGCTGGGCGTGGACATTAGCTTTGCTTGGCAGCCTTCTTCGGCGCGGCCTTCTTGCTGGAACCGGCTGCGCCCGCTTCCTTCACCAGTTGCGCAATCTCCTTGCGCATGTTGACCTCTTCGTTGGCGTAGAAGTCCTTGTCCTCACCCGGATGATGGAAGCGGATGACGCCCTTGCGGTCGATGATGACCAACTGCGGCATGTACATGGTCTTCATGAACGGGTGTTGCAGGAAATTGTGCGAGAGTTCGCGCGAACCGTAGCCCACCGGGTAGGTGAGGCTGAGCTTCTGCGAGTACTCGGTGATGAGCATGTGCGACATGTCGTTCACCGCGCAGCCCAGCATCTGCACATCCTTTTCGCCGAACTCCTTGGAGAGCTTCTGCATAATCGACGAGCAGCGCTGGCAGTGCGGACAGGTAGTCAGCAGGAACTCGAGCACAACGACTTTGCCCTTGTAGTTGGACAAGTCGATGGTGGTCTTCTGGTCCGCCAGGCGGAAGGCAAGGGGCGGGGCCGGCGTCGGCGTGGTCATCGCGCTCGCGGCGGTCGTCGCGAGCCCGGCGGCCACGGGCAAACTGAGCATCTTACGGCGGCTAAGCTTTTCGTTCGGCATCAACATTACTGTATCAATCCTCGCTATTGCCCCCAATTGCCGGCCCTCAGTCCCGCCAGGCCGGGAACCCTCCAAGTCTGACCCGGGTTCCGCCTCCAAGTTCCCGAGGAAACCGCCCCCGCCCGGTTCACCCCGCGAGTGTTCCCCCCCCCGCTCGCCAAAATCGACACGGTCGGACTTCCCCTTCAAAACCAAGGCGTAAGAGGCGAAGAATTTTCGAGCCGCCTCGGGCGACGACCACTTTGACGCGTAGCGCAGCAGCACGCGCCCGGTCTTTTTCTGTTCCTGCAGATCGTAAGCCCCCGCTACCCAATCGGCCGCGAGTGCTTCGTTCTCTTTGTCGTAAAGGCGCAGCAGCATTTGATGATCGAACTCGCCGGCCGTGCCCTCGGAGAGCACCTTCCACTCTTTAGCCCAGCGTTTGCCTCCGCCCGTGCCGGGCAGCTTCACAACGGGTTGGACGCGCGAGTTGGCCAATCGTTCCAAATACAGTTCCGGATGGAGGATCTCCTGCGTGGTTTGGGGCGGCGTGGTGAAAACGCCGCTGAACCCTTCATCGCCGAGTTTGGCCACGACGGCCTGCTGAAACCGCAGCCCCTGCGCATACGGGAACAACAGGCTCTCGCGCAGATAGAGCGGTGACTGGTCGAACACCGGAAACTGTCCGCTCGACGCCCCCGCCATGCGTCCCATCATGTCGACCAGCCCCTGTGAGGTACGCAGTGACATGCCCGCCTTGCGCGCCATGAACTCGCTCATCAACCACGTGGCCTGGCCTTCCATTACGGCCTGGCGCGCCAGCACGGCGTCGTCGGCCTGGTTCGACTTGCGAATGTACTTGTCCAGGTCCACCTGCTGGTCGGCCAGCGCATGAGCGAGTTCATGCACCAGTGCGATGCCCTGCATGAACGAACCCTGCCCCTCCAGCATGACCATGCGGTCCTTTTTGTAGTCGTAGAAGGCCGCCGCCTGCTCGGTCATCAGGTCGAGCGTGGATTCCTTGAGATTGAAATCGCGCGGCACCAGCCCAAAGCGCTTGAGCGTGAGTTCTTCGATGCGCAGATCGTTGGGGTCGACCATTTCGCCCATGCGCTTTTCGAAATACGCCTTCAACGCATCGCGCGTCATCGTGTCCTGCGGCACGGGCTTCTTGATCTTCCAACCGGTGATCTTGCTCAGTTCGGCAAGAATCTCGGTGGGCGATTCCGATTGCGCCAGCACCGTGTTCGACGCGGGCGAAAGGAAGAATGCGCCCAGCGCGGCCCAAGTGGCGAAAATTCGCATGAGTGCTTTCATTGTCGCAGGGCGGCGGCTTCAACTTCAGAACGGGACCGCAGAAAATCCACGGCGGCCCCGAGCACCAGCAGGCCGCCGAGACAAACCGCCCAACGCACGCCGACATGCGCGGCGATGGCCCCGGCGGACAGGTTGCCCAG